>NZ_JBEOVG010000144.1:0-15335 GCF_040295345.1 Actinosynnema sp. NPDC002837 | reverse complement strand
CGACACCGACAACCTCCACACGACGACGCCCCCGACACGACCGGATGATCATGTCGAGGGCGTCGTCGTAGATCAATTCGCCAACAGCATCCCGGAGTGACCGGACGACGGGCCTTCGCGCCGAACGAGCGGGGACCTAGGTCCGCCGCACGATGATCCGCTGCAGGGCGATGAACGCCAGCAGCAGCGCACCGATCACGATCTTCGTCCACCACGACGACAGCGTGCCCTCGAACGAGATCAGCGTCTGGATGGTGCCCAGCACCAGCACGCCGACCACCGACCCGATCACGAACCCGACGCCGCCGGACAGCAGGCTGCCGCCGACCACGACCGCCGCGATCGCGTCCAGCTCCATGCCCACCGCGTGCAGGCTGTAGCCGGAGAGCATGTAGAGGCTGAACAGCAACCCGCCCAACGCCGAGCAGAACCCGCTGATCACGTACACGCCGATCTTCACCCGCGTGGTCGCCAGGCCCATCAGCCGCGCGGACGACTCGCTGCCGCCCACCGCGTACACCGTGCGCCCGAACCGCGTCAGGTGCAGCACGTACACCGCCGCCAGCACCGCCACCAGCGCGATCACCACCCCGTAGGTGATGGTCACCCCGCCCGGCAGCTCGATCGACCCCGTGGCCAGGTCGCGGAACGTCGGATCCTTGATCGACACCGACTCCACGCTGATCACGAAGCACAGCCCGCGGGCCAGGAACATGCCCGCCAGCGTCACGATGAACGGCTGCACGCCGAACCGGTGGATCACCCAGCCCATCGCCAGCCCCAGCCCGGAACCGGCCGCGAGCACCGTGAGCACCACCAGCCACACCGGCCACCCGGCCTGCAACGCCGCCGCCGCGATCATCGTGGACAACGCCACCACCGACCCGACCGACAGGTCGATGCCGCCGGTCAGGATCACGAACGTCATCCCGACCGCGAGCACGATCAGGAACGCGTTGTCGATGAACAGGTTCGCCATCACCTGCCCGGACGCGAACCCCTCGTACCGCACCGAGCCGACGCCGAACGTCGCCACGAACACCACGAACGTCGCGATCACCGGCAGGAACCGCTTCGGCACGTTCACGCGCCCACGGGACCGACCGGGCGCGCCCGGCGCGGCGACCTCCGGCTCCACGACCACTGTCTGCTGCTTCACGCGGGCACCCCTTGCTTCCCACGAACCCCACGAACCCGAATCCGGACCGGCGCCTGCACCAGGCACACCGCGATCACCACGACCGCCTTGAAGACCAGCGTGATCTCCGGCGCGATGCCGATGGTGTAGACCGTCGTGGTCAACGTCTGGATGATCAACGCGCCGAGCAGCGTGCCGGTCAACGAGTACCGACCGCCGGCCAGCGACGTGCCGCCGATGACGACGGCCAGGATCGCGTCCATCTCGATCCACAGGCCGGCGTTGTTGGCGTCCGCCGCGCTCACGTTCGAGCTGATCATCAACCCGGCCACGGCCGCGCACAGCGCCGCGAACACGTACACCGTCCAGATGATCGTGCGCGCGCGCACGCCGGCCAGCCGCGACGCCGACGGGTTCACCCCGACCGACTCGATCAGCAGCCCCAGCGCCGTGCGCCGGGTCACCAGCGCGACCAGGCCCAGCACCGCCAGGCTGATCAGGATCGCGATCGGCAGCACCACGAACCCCGCGCCCACCTCGCGGAAGGTCGGCGAGTCGACGGTGACGATCTGGCCCTCGGTGATCAGCATCGCGATGCCGCGACCGGCCGTCATCAGCACCAGCGTGGCGATGATCGGCTGGATGCCCAGCACCGACACCAGGAACCCGTTCCACAGCCCCAGCACGCCGCACAGCACCAGCGCCAGCCCCATGCCGGTCCACGCGTCACCGCCCGAGGCGATGTACGTGCACGTCACCGCGCCCGCGATCGCCGCCACCGCGCCCACCGACAGGTCGATGCCGCGGGTCGCGATCACCAGCGTCATGCCCAACGCGATCAGCAGCGTCGGCGCGCCGTTGCGCAGGATGTCGATCAGGCTGCCGTACAGGTGCCCGTCCTGCAGCCGCAGGGAGAAGAACGACGGCGTCACCACCACGTTCAGCACCAGCAGCGCGACCAGTGCCAGCACCGGCCAGAGCAGTCGGTTCTTCACGACGCCACCGCCTTCCGCACATCCGCGTCCACGCCGTGGTCGCCGCCGCCCGCGATGAGCTCCATCACGTCGTCCACGCCCACCTCGCCGTCCAACTCGGCCACCTTGTGCCGGTCGCGCATCACCACCACGCGGTCGGACACGCGCACCACCTCCTCCAACTCGGCGGAGATGAACAGCACGGCCATGCCCTCCGCGGCCAGGTCCGCGACGACCTTCTGGATCTGCGCCTTCGCGCCGACGTCGATGCCGCGCGTCGGCTCGTCCAGGATCAGCAGCTTCGGCTCGGTCACCAGCCACCGGGCCAGCAGCACCTTCTGCTGGTTGCCGCCCGACAGGTTGCCGACCGCGCGGTCGGGGTCGGCGGGCCGGATGTCGAGCAGCTCGATGTACTTGGCGACCAGCTCGTCGGCCAGCTTGCGCGGCACCGGCCGGGCCCAGCCGCGCGCGGCCTGCATCGCCAGGATCAGGTTGTCGCGCACGCTCAGGTCGGCCACGATGCCCTCGGCCTTGCGGTCCTCCGAGGAGAACGCGATGCCGGCCTCGATCGCGGCCCTCGGCCCGGTCAGCTTCAGCGGCTTGCCGTTCACCAGGACCCGGCCCGAGTCGGCCTTGTCCGCGCCGAACAGCAGCCGCGCCACCTCCGTGCGGCCCGAGCCGAGCAGCCCGGCCAGCCCGACCACCTCGCCCGACCTGACCTCCAGGTCGAACGGCGCGACGGAACCCTTGCGCCCGACGCCCTCGGCCACCAGGAACGCCTGGCCCGGCGTGCCCGAGCGGCGCTCGATCTCCTCAAGCACGCCCATCTCGCGGCCGAGCATCGCCGACACCAGGTCGATGCGGCTCAGCGAGGCGGTCATGTGCTCGCCGACCAGGCGGCCGTTGCGCAGCACCGTCATCCGGTCGGAGATCTCGTAGACCTGCTCCAGGAAGTGCGTCACGAACAGCACCGCGACACCCTCGTCGCGCAGCACCCGGATGATCCGGAACAGCTCCGCGACCTCGTCCGCGTCCAGGCTCGACGTCGGCTCGTCCAGCACCAGCACCCGCGCGTCCACCGCCACGGCCCGCGCGATCGCGACGAGCTGCTGCACGGCGATCGGGTGGCTCTCCAGCGCCGAGCCCGGGTCGATGTGCAGCCCGATGCGCGCCAGCAGCTCGGCGGCGCGGGCGCGCATCGCCTTGCCGTCGATGCGGCCGAACTTGCGCGGTTCGCGCCCGAGCAGGATGTTCTCCGCCACGGTGAGGTTCCCGCACAGGTTGACCTCTTGGTACACCGTGCTGATCCCGGCGGCCTGCGCCTGCGCGGGAGCGTGGAACGACACCGGCTCGCCCGCGTAGCGGACCTCGCCCGCCGCGAGCGCGTGCACGCCCGTCAACGCCTTGATCAGCGTCGACTTGCCCGCTCCGTTCTCACCCATCAGCGCGTGGACCTCGCCGGGGAACAGCCGGAAATCCACCTCTTGCAGGGCTTTCACTCCGGGGAACTCCACCGAGATGCCCCGCATGTCGACGACCGGCTCGGTCACCGGACAACTCCCCTCACGCGGACCCTCACCACAAGAACCTCACGACAAGACCCTCACACGAAAACGACGGGAGCGGCCCCCGCCACCACACCCGGAGGGTGGCGGGGACCGCGGCTTCGGATCAGTACTTGCGGTTGGGCAGCTCGGTCTTCGCCTGCTCGACGGTGAACGTGCCCTCCTCGGTGACGACCCGCGGCGGCACCTCCTCGCCCGCGACGACCTTCTTCGCCAGCTCCATCAGCTGCTTGCCGAGCAGCGGGTTGCACTCGACGATGAAGTTGATCTCACCGGCGGCCAGCGCGGTCATGCCGTCCTTCACCGCGTCCACGGTGATGATCTTGATGTCCTTGCCCGGCACCTTGCCCGCGGCCTTGATCGCCTCGATGGCGCCCAGGCCCATGTCGTCGTTGTGCGCGTAGACCACGTCGATCTGCGGCACCGACTTCAGGAACGCCTCCATGACCTGCTTGCCGCCCGACCGCGTGAAGTCACCGGTCTGCGTGGCCACGACCTTCAGGTCCGTGCCCGCGATGGCGTCCTCGAAGCCCTTCTTGCGGTCGATCGCCGGCGCCGCGCCCGTCGTGCCCTGCAGCTCCACGACGTTCTTCGCGCCCGCGGCGTTGGCCTTCAGCCACTCGCCGGCCTTCTTGCCCTCTTCCACGAAGTCGGAGCCGAGGAACGTCTTGTACAGCGACGTGTCGTCGGAGTCGACCGCGCGGTCGGTCAGGATGACCGGGATGTTGGCGCGCTTGGCCTCCAGCAGCACCGCGTCCCAGCCGGTCTCCACCACCGGGCTGAAGGCGATGACGTCCACCTTCTGCTGGATGTAGGACCGGATGGCCTTGATCTGGTTCTCCTGCTTCTGCTGCGCGTCGGAGAACTTCAGCTCGATCCCGGCGGCCGCGGCCTCTTCCTGGATCGACTTGGTGTTGGCGGTGCGCCAGCCGCTCTCGGCGCCGACCTGGGCGAAGCCCATCGTGATCTTGCCGTCGTCGTTGGCCTTGCCGGTCGACCCCGCGTCCCCGGACCCGCCGGACCCGCACGCGGTCAACGCGGCCAACAGGACCGCGGCGGCGGCGGTCGTGATCTTCTTCAACACTGGTCTTCCTCCGTGTGAACCCGAGACACTGACGGGATCGGCGAACCGCGTGACGGTGGTCACCTGGGGCACAAGAGTGAACGCTCACAATCGGCCCGTCAACCCCCCGGAAACGTCAACTTCGCATCCTTGACACGTTTGTTAGGCCGGTCGTATGTTAGCGCTCACTTTTGTGACCCAACACACCGCGACACCCGGATGCCCTGTTCATCCGCGGCCTCGTGCCGCGCGCAAGACGAGAGCGACTCCCCAAATGGTCACCCTTCGTCATCGTCCACGCACTCTCGTCGCGGCCCTGGTCGCGACGGTGGCCGCGGCGGCGTTGAGCGCTCCGCCGGCATCCGCCGCCGACGGCCTCGTCCTCCACTACCCCCTCACCGAAACCGACGGCGCCGTCGTGGCCGACACCTCGGGCGGAGGTCGCAACGCAACCGTTATCGGCGACGCCACCCCCGGCGGTCCTGAAGGCCTTCAGTTGGGCGGCGTCAACGGCCACGTGAAGCTGCCCGACAACGTGCTGCGCGGTCTGACCGAGGTCAGCGTCTCGCTCCAGGTGCGGATCGCGCCGGACCAGGCCACCCCTTACTTCATCTACGGCCTGGGTAACTCCTCGGGCACGGCGGGTAACGGCTACCTGTTCACCACCGGCAACGCCTACCGGACGTCCATCGCCACGGGCAACTGGTCGACGGAGCAGACCGCGACGGCGGGCCGCAACCTCGCCAGGGGTGTCTGGAAAACGCTTACCTACACGCTCGCCGGCGGCACCGCCGTGCTGTACGAGGACGGCGTCGAGGTCGCGCGCAAGACCGGTGTCACGATCACCCCGGCGATGATCGGCGGCGGCACGACCACCGCGAACTACCTCGGCCGCTCGGTCTACAGCGGCGACCGCCACCTGAAGGGCGCGGTCCGCGACTTCCGCCTCTACGACCGCGCGCTCACCGCGGCCGAGGCGCACGACCTGGGCTTCGTGCCGGACGACGAGCGCGGGAGGCGCGACCTGGCCGCCATCGACCTCGGCGACACCACCGCCGTCACCGCGAACCTGACCCTGCCGACCACCGGCCCGTACGGCTCGACGGTCACCTGGCGGTCCAGCGACCCCGCGGTCGTCTCCACGACCGGTGTCGTGACCCGTCCCGCACCCGGTGGTGAGCCCGCGACCGTGACGCTCACCGCGACCGCGTTCGGGCAGACCCGCGACTTCCAGGTCACCGTGCGCCCGCAACTGACCGACGACGAGAAGGTCGCCGAGGCCGACGCCGCGCTCGTCGTGTGGGACGAGGACGACATCCGGGGCAACATCACCCTGCCGACGACCGGCCTGCACGGCACCTCGATCACGTGGAAGAGCAACAAGCCCGGGATCATCACGACCACCGGCGAGGTCACCCGGCCCGCGTTCGGCGAGAAGCCGGTGAAGGTGCAGCTCACCGCGGAGATCCGCGCGGGCGAGGAGACCACCCGCAAGAAGTTCAAGGTCACCGTGACGCCGCTGCCCGAGCGGCAGGACTACGAGGGCTACCTGTTCGGCTACTTCACCGGCGAGGGCTCGGCCACCGGCGAGCAGGTCTACCTCGCCGCGAGCCGCGGCAACGACGCGCTCGAGTGGGACGAGCTGAACCAGGGCAAGCCCGTGCTGACCTCCTCGCTGGGCGACAAGGGCGTGCGCGACCCGTTCATCATCCGCTCGCCCGAGGGCGACAAGTTCTACCTCATCGCCACCGACCTGAAGATCCACGGCAACGGCAACTGGGACCTGGTGCAGCGCAAGGGCAGCCGCCACATCGAGGTCTGGGAGTCGACCGACCTGGTCAACTGGGGTCAGCAGCGCCACGTGCGGGTCTCGCCCGAGACGGCGGGCAACACGTGGGCGCCCGAGGCGTACTACGACGAGTCGATCGGCGCGTACGTGGTGTTCTGGGCCTCGAAGCTCTACGCCGAGAACGACCCCGAGCACACCGGCAACACCTACAACAAGATGCTGTACGCGACCACGCGCGACTTCCGCACGTTCAGCGAGCCGCAGGTCTGGGTCGACCCGGGCTACTCGGTCATCGACTCGACCGTGATCAAGCACGGCGACGAGTACTACCGGTTCACCAAGGACGAGCGGAACAACACGTCGACCACGCCGTGCAGCAAGTTCATCCTCGCCGAGAAGTCCGCGCAGCTGCGGGACACGTCGTACGACTTCGTCGCCGACTGCATCGGCAAGGGCTCGATCAACCAGGGCGAGGGGCCGACGGTCTTCAAGTCCAACACCGAGGACCGCTGGTACCTGTTCATCGACGAGTTCGGCGGCCGCGGCTACGTGCCGTTCGAGACCACGGACCTCGCGTCGGGCAAGTGGACCCTCGCCACGGACTACCAGCTGCCCAGCCGTCCCCGGCACGGCACCGTGCTGCCCGTGACCAAGGCCGAGCTCGACCGCGTCCGCGCCGCCTTCCCCTGACCCCGCACAGGAGCACTGGAGGACGCATGTCCCGCGTTGTGATGGCCGCGGTGGTCGCCGCGAGCCTGCTCATCGCCGTGCCCGGCTCGGGCTCGGCCGCCGACTCCGACTACACGCTCACCATCGACCCCGCCGCCAGGGGCGCGACGATCGACGACACCATGTACGGCGTCTTCTTCGAGGACATCAACCGCGCCGCCGACGGCGGCCTGTACGCCGAGCTGGTGCAGAACAGGTCGTTCGAGTACAGCACCGCCGACAACGCCGCCTACACGCCGCTCACCGGGTGGGCGCCGACCGGCGGCAAGGTCGAGGTGGTCGACGACGACGCCCGCCTCAACGAGCGCAACCGCAACCACCTGCGCCTCGGCCTGCCCGCCGGGGTGGTCAACTCCGGGTACTACACGGGCGTCAACGTGCAGGAGGGCAAGCGCTACGACTTCTCCGCCTGGGCCCGCACGGACCAGCCCGGCGGCACGCCGGTGCACGTGGGCCTCACCGACCCGGCGGGCGAGGACCTGGCGCCGCCGCTGGCGGTCCGGGTCACCGGTGACGGCTGGACCAAGTACACCGGCACGTTCACCGCGCGCGAGTCCTCCACCGCCGGCCGGTTGCTGCTGGACGCGGGCGGCACGGGCACCCTGCGGCTGGACATGGTCTCGCTGTTCCCGCGGGACACCTTCAAGGGCCACGGCCTGCGCAAGGACCTGGCGGAGAAGATCGCCGCCCTCGAACCGGGCTTCGTCCGCTTCCCCGGCGGGTGCCTGGTGAACACCGGCAGCCACCACGCCTACGAGGCGCCGAACTTCGAGCGCCGCCGCTCCTTCCAGTGGAAGGACACCATCGGCCCGGTCGAGCAGCGCGCCACCAACTGGAACTTCTGGGGCTACAACCAGTCCTACGGCCTCGGCTACTACGAGTACTTCCAGTTCGCCGAGGACATCGGCGCCATGCCGCTGCCCGTGGTGCCCGCCCTGGTCACCGGCTGCGGCCAGAACCGCGCCACCGACGACCCCGCGTTGCTGGCACGGCACATCCAGGACACCCTGGACCTGATCGAGTTCGCCAACGGCCCGGCCGACTCCACGTGGGGCCGCAAGCGGGCCGAGATGGGCCACCCGGAGCCGTTCGGGCTCACCCACCTGGCCGTGGGCAACGAGGAGAACCTGGCCGACGAGTTCTTCAGCCGGTTCACGCGGTTCCGCGCCGCCATCGAGGCCGAGTACCCGGACATCACGATCGTCAGCAACTCCGGCCCGGACGACGCCGGCGCCAACTTCGACCGGTTGTGGCAGCTCAACCGCGACGCGGGCGTCGACATGGTCGACGAGCACTACTACAACAGCCCGAGCTGGTTCCTGGAGAACAACGACCGGTACGACGGCTACGACCGCAACGGGCCGAAGGTGTTCCTCGGCGAGTACGCCTCGCAGGACAACCGGTACTTCAACGCGCTGGCCGAGGCCGCGTTCATGACCGGCCTGGAGCGCAACGCCGACGTGGTCAAGCTCGCCTCCTACGCGCCGCTGCTCTCCAACGAGGACTACGTGCAGTGGCGGCCGGACATGATCTGGTTCAACAACCACGCCTCGTGGGGCTCGACCTCGTACGAGGTGCAGAAGCTGTTCATGACCAACGTGGGCGACCACGTCGTGAAGAGCACGGCCTCCGGCACGCCGTGGAGCCCGACGCCGATCACCGGGGCCGTCGCCCTGTCGTCCTGGGCCACCTCCGTGGCCTACGACGACGTGAAGGTCACCTCCGCCGACGGCCGCGAGCTGTTCGCCGACGACTTCTCCGCCGACCGGGGCAACTGGACGGGCAACGGCGCCGGCGACTGGGACGTGGTGGACGGGCGTTTCGTGCAGTCCGACACCGCCGCGACCAACCCCCTGGTGACGGCGGGCGACCCGACCTGGACCGACTTCACGTTCAGCGTGAAGGCCACCAAGCTGTCCGGCAGCGAGGGCTTCCTGATCCCGTTCGCGGTCAACGGCACGGGTAACCCGTTCTGGTGGAACCTGGGCGGCTGGAACAACACCCGCTCCGCGGTCGACGGCGGCAACTCCTCGCGCGTGTTCCACGCCGACGGCACCACGATCGAGACCGGTCGCACCTACGACCTGCGGGTCGAGGTCCGCGACCGGACGGTGAAGCTGTTCGTCGACGACGTGCTGTGGGCGGAGTTCACCGACGAGGCCACCAAGAACCCGGAGCCGTTCCGCCAGGTGGTCACGCGCGACGAGGCGACCGGCGAGCTGATCGTCAAGGTCGTCAACGCGCGGTCGGAGCCCGCCCGCACGAAGATCGACCTCGGCCGGGGCACGCGGGTGGCGCCGATCGCGAGGGCGACCGTGCTGGAGGGCCTGCCCGACGACGTGAACACCGAGTTCGCCCAGCCGGTCAAGGCCAAGCGGACGCAGGTGCGGGTGTCGAACTCCTTCACCCACACGTTCCCGCCGAACTCGGTCACCTTCCTCCGCATCAAGGACCGCCGTTGATCACGCCGCCCGGAACCTCCGCGACGGGAGCGCCTCCCGGCCCGGGAAGGTGCGACCTTCCGGGTGAGCTGACGTGTCCCTGCGCTGGTGGGAACGGTCTCTGATGGACAATGGACCGTGAGCACCTTCACGGTGGACCAGGCGTGTTATCGCTAACATCGAGTACGAAGGCTGCAATGTCGACAGGGGAGATGGGGCGCTAGTGGAGCACAGGACCTCGCGCGATCCCGCGATGACGGATGTCGCCCGGCTCGCCGGGGTCTCGCACCAGACGGTGTCGAGGGTGCTGAACGGGCACCCCAACGTCCGGGAGCAGACCCGGCTGCGGGTGCGCGCGGCCATCGCGGAGCTGGGCTACCGGCCCAACAAGGCGGCCAGGGCGCTGGTCACCGGCCGGTCGCAGCTGATCGGGGTGGTGGCGCAGAACTCGACGCTCTACGGCCCCGCGTCGCTGCTCGCCGCGTTCGAGGCGGCGGCGGCCGAGGCGGGGTTCGCGGTGAGCGTGGGCCGGGTCAACGTCCTGGACCGCAACTCCATCTCCGACGCCGTGGAACGCCACCGCGACCAGCGGGTCGCCGGGATAGTGGTCATCGCGCCGACCGCGTCGGCCAACGACGCGGTCGGCGACGTGTCCGCCGGCATCCCGCTGGTCACGGTGGACGGCGACCCGGAGCGCTCCACACCGCTGGTCACGGTGGACCAGGCGGCGGGCGCGTTCGCGGCGACCACGCACCTGCTGGAGGCGGGCCACCGCACGGTGTGGCACGTCTCGGGGCCGTCGGACTGGTTCGACAGCCTCGGTCGCATAAGGGGTTGGCGGTCGGCGCTGGAGACGGCGGGCCTGGAGGTGCCGCCGGTCGTGCCGGCGGACTGGAGCGCGGCCTCGGGCTACCGGGCGGGCCAGATGCTGGCCCGCATGCCGGAGGTCACCGCGATCTTCGCGGCGAACGACCACCTGGCGCTCGGCATCCTGCGCGCGATGAGCGAGCGCGGCCGCCGGGTGCCGCACGACGTGAGCATCGTGGGGTTCGACGACGTGCCGGAGGCGGCCTACTTCATCCCGCCGCTGACGACCATCCGGCCGGACTTCCACGCGGTCGCCAAGGAGACGCTGGAGCTGCTGCTGGCGCAGGTGGCCGACGGCGAGGTGGGCGCGCCGCAGCGCAACGTCCCGCCGGCGCTGGTGAAGCGGGACAGCGTCGCGCCTCCCGTGCAGTGAACCCCGCGTGTCGAACGCTCAGGCCCACCGTGTCGAACCTCCAGGGACCCCCGAGTTCGACGTTCGGAACGGTGAGCTCGGGGGCCAGAGCGTTCGACACGCGAGTGGTGTGGGGCACAGTGCCGGTGCCGGTGCCGGTGTGGCTGTGGGTGTGGGTGGCGTCGTGGGCGTGGTGCGGGGGTGTGGGCACGGCGCGGTGCGGTGGTGCGGGTGCCGGTCGGGTGGCGGCTCGGCGGGCCGGATACGGTTCCGCGACCCCCGCGGTGGGTCGTGCCGGGCGTCGTCCGGTGCGGTCGGGCCGGGCCCGCAACTATTTCGTCCGGTCTCCGCGCATCTGCGGTCCCGCACGCGGCCCGAACACGCCTAGGCTGACGGTGTGACCGCGGTCGGTGGCGCACCCCGCTGAACACCGGGTTTTGTGCACGCTCACCAACTCTTTAAGACCACGTTGCGGGCAGGTCTTGACGTCGCGAATGTTAGCGATAACACTGCCCATCATGGCGAGCGATCCATTGGTGGTGGGTGTCGACTTCGGCACGTTGTCCGGCCGCGCGGTGGTCGTGCGGGTGCGCGACGGCCTCGAACTCGGCACCGCGGTGCACGACTACCGGCACGGCGTGCTGGACCGCGCCCTGCCCGACGGGCGCGCGTTGCCCCCGGACTGGGCGTTGCAGGTGCCGCAGGACTACGTGGACGTGCTCAAGCACGCGGTGCCCGCGGCCATCGCCGACGCCGGGGTCGACCCGGCCGACGTGATCGGCATCGGCACCGACTTCACCGCGTGCACGATGGTCCCGGTCAAGTCCGACGGCACGCCGCTCAACGAGCTGCCCGAGTTCGCGGGCAACCCGCACGCGTACGTGAAGCTGTGGAAGCACCACGCGGCCCAGCCGCAGGCCGACCGGATCAACCACCTGGCCGCGCAGCGCGGCGAGGCCTGGCTGCCCCGCTACGGCGGCCTGATCTCCTCGGAGTGGGAGTTCGCCAAGGGCCTCCAGCTGCTCGAAGAGGCCCCCGAGGTCTACGCGGCGATGGACCACTGGGTCGAGGCCGCCGACTGGATCGTCTGGCAGCTCGCCGGCACCTACGTGCGCAACGCGTGCACGGCCGGCTACAAGGGCATCTACCAGGACGGCTACCCGTCCGCGGACTTCCTCTCCGCGCTCAACCCCGACTTCGCGACGTTCGTCTCCGACAAGCTGGAGCACCCGCTCGGCCAGCTCGGCGACCGGGCGGGCGGCCTCACCGAGCAGGCCGCCGAGTGGACCGGCCTCAAGCCCGGCATCGCGGTGGCCGTCGGCAACGTCGACGCGCACGTGACCGCGCCCGCCGCGCGGGCCGTCGAACCCGGCCAGATGGTCGCGATCATGGGCACGTCCACGTGCCACGTGATGAACGCCGACGTGCTGGCCGACGTGCCGGGCATGTGCGGCGTGGTGGACGGCGGGATCGTGCCCGGCCTGTGGGGCTACGAGTCCGGGCAGAGCGGCGTCGGCGACATCTTCGCCTGGTTCGTCGAGCACGGCGTGCCGGCGGAGTACCACGAGCAGGCGCGGGCGCGCGGGATCTCGGTGCACGAGCTGCTGACCGAGCTGGCCGCGCAGCAGCGCATCGGCGAGCACGGCCTGATCGCGCTGGACTGGCACAGCGGCAACCGCTCGGTCCTGGTCGACCACGAGCTGTCGGGCGTCATCGTCGGGCAGACGCTGGCCACCCGCGCCGAGGACACCTACCGGGCGTTGCTGGAGGCCACCGCCTACGGCACGCGCGTCATCGTGGACTCCTACACCGACGCGGGCATCCCGGTCACCGAGCTGGTGATCGCGGGCGGCCTGCTGCGCAACCCGCTGCTGATGCAGATCTACGCCGACGTGACGAACCTGCCGCTGTCGGTCATCGGCTCCGAGCAGGGCCCCGCGCTGGGCTCGGCCATGCACGCGGCCGTCGCGGCGAAGGCCTACGAGGACATCCACGCGGCCGCCAAGGCGATGGGCTCGATCAAGCGCGGCGCGTACCTGCCGATCCCGGACAACGTCGAGGCCTACGAGCGGATGTTCGTGGAGTACCAGGAGCTGCACGACTACTTCGGCCGCGGCGCGAACGAGGTCATGCACCGGCTCAAGGCGCGTCGCCTGGCCACAAAGGGTCAGGCAACAGCCAAGGGGGAGGTGGGAGTGTGACAGTCATCGCAGACCTCCGCCGCACGGTCGCCGACCTGCACCGCGAGCTGACCCGCTACGAGCTGGTGATCTGGACCGCGGGCAACATCTCGGCGCGCGTGCCCGGCCAGGACCTGATGGTCATCAAGCCGTCCGGCGTGTCCTACGACGAGCTGACCCCCGAGGCCATGGTCGTCACCGACCTGCACGGCACCCTGGTCGAGGGCGACTACTCGCCGTCGTCGGACACCGCCGCGCACGCCTACGTGTACCGGCACATGCCCGAGGTCGGGGGAGTGGTGCACACGCACTCCCCGTACGCCACGGCGTGGGCGGCGCGCGGCGAGCCCATCCCGTGCGTGCTCACGATGATCGCCGACGAGTTCGGCGGCGACGTCCCGGTGGGCCCGTTCGCGCTGATCGGCGACGACTCGATCGGCCAGGGCATCGTGGAGACCCTGCGCGGCAGCCGGTCACCGGCCGTGCTGATGCGCAACCACGGCCCGTTCACGATCGGCAAGGACGCCCGTGCGGCGGTGAAGGCCGCGGTGATGGTGGAGGACGTGGCCCGCACCGTCCACTTCGCACACCAGCTCGGCACGCCCAAGCCGATCGAGCAGCACCACATCGACAGCCTGTACGCCCGTTACCAGAACGTCTACGGGCAATGAGCCCACGAGGGGAGCCCCGCATGTCGCCTGCTGGGAAGCCGCAGGTCTGGTTCCTGACCGGGAGCCAGCACCTCTACGGCCCGGAAACGCTCGAGCAGGTCGCCCAGCAGTCGCAGCAGATCCAGCGGATGCTCACCGAGTCGGGCCGCATCGCCGCGGAGGTGGTGTGGCAGCCGGTGCTGACCGACACCGCCGCCATCCGCGACGTCATGCTCGCGGCGAACGCCGACCCGTCGTGCATCGGCGTGATCGCGTGGATGCACACGTTCTCGCCCGCGAAGATGTGGATCACCGGGCTGGACGCGCTGCGCAAGCCGCTGCTGCACCTGCACACGCAGCTCAACGAGGCGCTGCCGTGGTCGACCATCGACATGGACTTCATGAACCTCAACCAGGCCGCGCACGGCGACCGCGAGTTCGGGTTCATCCAGACCAGGATCGGCGTGCCGCGCAAGACCGTGGCGGGCCACGCGAGCGACCCGCTGCTGGCCGACCGGATCGACGGCTGGGTGCGCGCCGCCACCGGCTACAGCCACCTGAACGGGATGAAGCTGGCCCGATTCGGCGACAACATGCGTGGCGTCGCGGTGACCGAGGGTGACAAGGTCGAGGCCGAACTGCGCTTCGGCGTCTCGGTCAACACCTACGGCGTGAACGACCTGGTCGAACTGGTGGACGCGGTCGACGAGGAGGAGATCGACCTCCTGGTCGCCGAGTACGCCGACACCTACCGGCTCGCGCCCGAGCTGCACAAGGGCGCCGAGCGGCACGACTCCCTGCGCTACGGCGCGCGCATCGAGGCCGGGTTGCGCCGGTTCCTCACCGACGGCGGCTTCGGCGCGTTCACCACGAACTTCGAGGACCTCGGCGGGCTGCGGCAGCTGCCGGGCCTGGCCGTGCAGCGGCTGATGGCCGACGGCTACGGCTTCGGCGGCGAGGGCGACTGGAAGACCTCCGCCCTGCTCGCCGCGGTCAAGGCGATGGGCGCCGGCACCGGCCGCGGCACGTCCTTCATGGAGGACTACACCTACCACTTCGGACCGGGCGAGCCGAAGATCCTCGGCGCGCACATGCTGGAGGTCTGCCCGACCATCGCGGCCGACCAGCCCTCGTGCGAGGTGCACGCGCTCGGCATCGGCGGCCGGGAGGACCCGGTCCGGCTGGTGTTCGACGCGGCGGCCGGCCCCGCGGTCGTCGTCGGCCTGGCCGACCTCGGCGAGCGGTTCCGGTTGGTGGCCAACGAGGTCGAGGTCGTGCCGCCGGACGAGCCGCTGCCGAACCTGCCGGTCGCGCGCGCGGTGTGGAAGCCCGCGCCGTCGCTGTCCACGTCGGCCGAGTCGTGGCTGACCGCGGGTGGACCGCACCACACCGTGATGACGCAGGCCGTGGGCTCGGATACGCTGCGCGACTTCGCGACCATGGTGAACACCGAACTGGTGGTCATCGACCGGGACACGACGACCGCGTCGTTCGGCGACCGCCTGCGCTGGAACCAGGCGTACTTCCGACTCGCGCAAGGTCTGCGCTAGCCGGTCCCGCGACCGGCCTGCTCGGGGCCGGCCGGTC
>NZ_JBEOVG010000143.1:0-15500 GCF_040295345.1 Actinosynnema sp. NPDC002837 | reverse complement strand
CACCACCCCCTCTTATTAGTGTGGTTTGCTGTTCTTGATGGGTGTCTTCTCGAGTCGTCTTTCCCTCGGGGGTCGGCCCCCCCGGGGGGGCCGGCCCCACCTCGCTCAGCACGAGTGGGACCCAGGCCCGGTCGACCGACCGCACACGAGAGGACGAGCGATGAGCGAGAACGAACTGCCACCGCCGGGCGACCCCGGCAAGAACCTCAGCCGCCGCCGGTTCCTGTACCTGGCCGGCGCGGGCGGCCTGGTGCTCGCGGTCGCGTCGGCGGGCGGCCCCACGGGTGACGACGACGCGACCGGTGACGTCGTGTTGGCCGCCGCCGCGACCCGGTCGCTGCACCTGCGCCGCCGGGAGGACTCGTTGAACCTGCGGGTCGACCTGTTCAACGCCGACGTGGTGCAGACCTCCGGCGGCGCCGAACTGCGCAAGGTCACCACCGGCAGCGCGTTCCTGGTGGTGCACTTCCCGCCGCAGGCGGTGCTGGAGCGGATGCTGACCGACCCGCTGCGCCTGACCGACATCCCGCTCGCCACCAGGGTCGCCGGGCGCAGCCGGCTGGCCTTCGACATCACCGCCGCGCTGCCGATGGCGGTCACGGTGGACGCGCTGCTGGCGTGGACCGGTTTCGTCCCGAGCCTGGCCCCGACCGCGACCAGGACCCAGACCGCGTCCGCGCTCGTCGCGCCGACCGACACGCAGACCGCCTTGGAGCTGCCGTGGCGGATCCTGTTGTCACCTAACGAGAACGAGGGCTGGCAGCACTCCGCCGCACCGGTCACCCGCAACGGGTGGACCGAGCTGTGGCACACCCGCCTGGGCGCCAAGACCGGGTCCGGTGCCGTCGACGACCACGCGACCGGCCGCACGGTTCGGGCCATCTGGCTCTCCGACCCGCAGATGGCCACATGGGTGCAGAACCCGACGTCGGTGCCCGAGACCGAGGACATCGCTCACGTGCTGACGCCGCGGCAGCGGTTCTCGATCGTCCGGCTGTCGGCCGACCCGACGCTGCGCACCAGCCTCGACCCGGCCCTGCCCAAGCCGATCGACGTGACGGAGCTGACGCTGAGCAGCCTGGGCGCGACCTTCGACGCCGAGGGCCGGTGGACCTACCCGCCCACCGGCGGACTCGGGCTCAAGGGCTGGCAGCACCGCGCCACCCTGGGCCGCGACCACCTCGTGCGCACCGAGGACGCGGGCTTCCTGTTCCCCTACGGTCACCGCGCCTCGCTCGTCAACCTCGCCGAGCGCCGGTTCGGGCGTCGCCCCAACCCCGACGGCACCCCCGGCCCCTGGTACGCCTACGTGCACCGCAGCCAGCACATCGTGGTGCAGCAACCCGTGCGCGCCTACGCGGGCGACGACACGATGCCGCACGCCGGTCGTGAGCTGCCCTTCACCGCGATCCGAGTGGTCACCCGCACCACACCGCCGCTGAAGGCCACGCGCTCGGACTTCGTCACCGGGTCCACCACGACGGTCCGGTCGTTCGTGCCGCGGGCCGCCGCCGCGCCGGACACCCCGGTCACCTTCCACCTGCGCGGGACCGACCACGACGGCGTCGAGGTCGACTTCTCCGCGGCGGTGGTGTTCGTGCCCGAGAGCACGGTCACCGACACGAACGCCACCCGGCTGCTCACCGACCTCCGCAACGCCTACAACACCGGAAACTCCCCGGACCCCGCCGCCGGCGCCGTGCGCACCGCCGAGACCGGGGGCCGCACCATCGCCCTGGCGCAGCGCGGGCCGTACCCGGTGGGCAGCACCGCGGCCACCACCGACCAGCTCGTGTTCAACTCGGTGGCCGCCAACGGTTCGATGAGCACGCTGGTGGCCGCCGGCCGGGCGCCGTTCGTCCCCAGCCTGGAACTGGCCGCGCTGCGGCTGCCCGACGTCGCCGCGCTGACCGGAACCGCGACGGCGACGACGTCGTTCGTGTACGCCGCGGCCTACCTGGACGGCGGCATCGACCACGCCGGGAACAGGGGCGCGGTCTACCTGGCCACCCACCCGGCGATTCCGGTGCCGCCCGCATTGGAGTTCCCCGCCGCCTCGACCGGCGTCGCCACGCCCAACGGCGGCATCCGGGGGCGGTCGGCCAAGAACGGCACGATCACCGGCGACGTGACCCAGGCGGCCACGGAGTACTACGACCCGGCGAAGGTGTTCGCCGACCCCACCAAGGCCAAGGTGCTCGGCGGCCTCGCGATCAAGGACCTGCTGTCCACCCCGCTCGAGGGCGAGCAGAACGCGCTCGTCGTGCCGAAGCTCGGCCACCACTTCCGGGAGGACGTCGGCGTCCACGAGTGGACGCTGCTCTGGACGCCCCCGTTGCAGGAGGGGCCCAAGCAGCTGCCGGTCTTCGAACCGCTGTCGACCGCCCCGAACGCCAAGACGCTCAAGGTGCACGCCGTCTACACCGACCCCGTGCAGGACGGCGTCGAGTCCACCTACCGGGTCGACGGCGAGTTGCGCGACTTCGCCCTGAACCTGTTCGGCAAGAAGTCGTGGCAGGTCATCTCGGTGAAGTTCGACTACTTCCGGTTCAAGCACACCGGCGGCGCCAAACCCACCGTGGACTGCCGCATCCGCGAGGTCAGCTTCCACAACGCCTTCGAGTTCGTCGAGGAACTGGCCGAGCTGTGCTCGTTCCTGGGCGGCAAGGTGGAGATCACCGCGGGCACCTCGGGGGTCCAGGCCGGGCTGCGGTTCGGGCTGCCCACGGTGTCGCTCGGGATCTTCGAGCTCAAGGAACTGGCGGTGGCCGCCTCCGTCGCGATCCCGTTCGACGGCAGCTCGGTGCGAGTGGTCTTCGACCTCAACACCCGGGACCGGCCGTTCAACCTGCGCATCTCCTGGTTCGCCGGCGGCGGCTACGCGGGCATCGCGCTGGGCGCCGACGGCCTGGAACGGCTGGACGTCGGGTTCACCTTCGGCGCGGCGTTCGCGCTGGACGTCGGCATCGCCAGCGGCGGGGTCGAGGCCGTCGGCGGCATCTCCTACCTGCTGGAGAAGGTCAAGGTCGTGGAGAACGGCGCGGAGGTGGTCCGCTCGCAGGCCGGCCTCACCGCGTTCCTGCGGCTGCGCGGCGCCCTGGACTTCCTCGGCATCGTCAGCGTGTCGATCGAGTTCTACCTGGGCCTCACGTACCAGAAGAAGACCGACGGCAGGTCCGCGCTCGTCGGCGAGGCGAGCGTGAGCGTCTCGATCGAGACGTGGTTCTACAGCGAGACCTTCACCGTCCGGACCCGGCGCGAGCTGTCCAAGACCTCCGCGCCCGCCACCGGGCGCGCGGCGGGCGGGGATCGCGCGGCCCTGGCCGCGGCGCCGGAAGTGCCCGCACACCCGTTCGGCGCGGCCTTCACCCAGCAGGACTGGGCAAGCTACTGCGCCGCCTTCGCACCCGTCGGAGCGTGATCATGAGCAAGCAGACCATCACCTGGACCGTGCTGCCCAACGGGGTCACCCCCGGCTTGGACCTGGTCCGCTTCTCCGTGCACGTCGCGCCGCGCCTGCTGCCGGAGCCCGCGCCGGGCACGCTGGAGGGGTTCCCGGACTGGCTCGACTGGCCGGCGCGGGTCTCACCGGCGGCGTTCCGGCTGGAGTTCCCCGACATCCTCGACCAGGCCGGCAGACCGGTGCGCGCCACGGCCACACGGGTGTCCAAACCGGAGAGCCGGCGCTGGACGGCGCTGTTCACCCGGACCTCGCGCGTCGAAGGGCACGCGCAGACCAGGTTCACCCGCCGGCGGATCCGCTCCTACCCGACCCGCCACGTGCGCGACTTCGTCAACCAGCGCTACGGCAGGTTCGGTGCGCGGTCGCCCGAGCGGTTCCCGACGCTGGACGAGCTGGCCGCGGCCGACGCGTTCGGCCCCGTGGGGTTCGAGTTCGACGGCAACGGGACCGAATCCGGCCTGGACCGCAAGCGGCGGCTGCGCAGCCAGCTGGAGCGCATGTTCAGCCCCGACTCGCAGGACCCGGCGCAGTGCGCGGTGCCGTTCCGGCCCGGTGACGCCACCACCGCCGACGGGATGGGGTTGACCTTCCTGCAAGCGGAGCGGTTCCACCGCAGACGGGATCCGGTGGTCGGTGACCTGCCACCGCTGCCCGCGCCGAAGCTGGACTTCCACCAGGTGGTCGCGATGACCCGGGAGCACCACCACCTCCAGCGGTTGCTGGGGCTGGTGCTGGACTTCGAGTCGACCGACCCGGCCGTGCTGTCCCTGGTGCGCGGCAACGAGCAGGTCACCCGGGTGCGGGTGGTCACCGACCTGAACCCGTTGCTGGGCACGGGTTCGGCGGTGCACGTGCGGCCCACGATGCGGTGCCGGGTGGGCAAGGGCGCGCAGGGCCACGTGTTCACCGCGACCCCGCTGGACTCCGACAGCGACCTGCGCGACGGGCTGCTGAGGGTGGGCGACGCCGACCGGTTCGCCGTGGTGCAGGTCGACCCGGACAGCGCCGCGCTGGCCGTGCGCCAGTTCGCCGACACGGTGACCCGGATGCGCGTCGACCAGGGCGGACAGGTGCGCAAGCGCAGTGCGAGCACACCGGACGAGCAGGCGCTGCCGGCGCTGCGCACGGCCGGGTTCTCGGTGGGCAGGCTGTCCCGGGCCGTCCGGCTGGCCGGCCGGATCGAGCGCGGCCGGGCGCTCAACGACGCGGCGTTCGCCGGTCCGGACAAGATCACCGACAACATCGCGCTCGATGCCGACGACGTGGTGCGGGGCTACCGGTGGGACGTGCGCGACGAGAACGCCGGGCAGTGGTTCTCCCTGATGTGGCGCGACGGCACGTACGTGTTCGCGCGCACGGGTGAAGCGGTTCCGGTGCTGGAGGAGACGGCGGCGCAGACCGCGCCGACGACCTCCGGCGCCACCGGCGACGAGGACCTGTACATCCAGGAGTCGCTGGTGCACTGGGCGGGCTGGAGCCTCGCGGTCGGCCGCCCCGGCAAGGCGCTGACCGGCGACAACGGCCTGGCCGACGCTGAGGCGCCGCTCGACCCGGACTTCCCGTTCCGCACTCGGTTCGGCGCGCGCGCCCTGCCGCGACTGCGGTTCGGCCGGCGGTACCGGCTGCGGGCGCGGGTGGTGGACATCGCGGGCAACTCGCTGTCCACCGAGCAGGCCGACGCGGTCACCGACGCGGTGTCGAGCACCCCGGTGGAGACCTTCCGCCGGTTCGAGCCGGTGGCCGCGCCGGAGGTGCTGCTGCGCTCGGCACCCGGCGAGGGCGAGTCGCTGGAGGTGATGGTGCTGCGCGGCAACACCGGCACCGACACCGCCGTGGGCACCGTGGACCGCCACGTCCTGCCGCCCCGCACCACAGTGCAGGTCGCCGAGCAGCACGGGATGCTCGACCAGGGCACCACCGGCAGGCCGATGGACGCCGCCCGCTACGCCGAACTGGCCACGCGGGACGCCGCCGTGCTGGAGCAGCACGCCTCCGCGCGCGCCCTGCCCGCGCCCGCGGACCGGTACTGGTACTACGACACCGACCAGCTGCCCGTGCCGTACCTGCCCGAACCGCTGGCCCGGCGGATCCTGGTCCGCGGCCTGCCCGGCAGCACCACGTCCACCACGATCACCGCAGTCGACCCGGCCACTTGGCCGGTCGCCAAGGGCTTCCGCATCCGGCTCCAGCAGGGCACGCCGGGCTGGACGTGGACCGAGTCCGCGCGCCTGCTGACCGTGCGGCTCATGCCCGGCGACAGCTACCAGCTCCAGCTCTCCGCCCAGTTCGACGCGGCCGACCTGAACCTGATGGCGTTGTGGCCGCTGATCCAGCAGGGCGCGGCCGACTGGAACGCCGCCCACCCGACCGACCAGGTGAACATCGACGCGGTCCGGGAGTCGGTGGTCGGCGGCCGGCACTGGATGTTCACCCCGTCCCGGACGCTGACCCTGGTGCACGCGGTGCGCAAGCCGCTGACCGTGCCGGACATCGCCGGGGTCACCGCCAAGCGGCCCAACGAGGGGCGGATCGGCTCCACGCACGCGCTGCTCGGGTCGTCCATGCGGGTCAGCCGCAAGAGCAGCGGCAGCGTGGAGTTCGCCGCGCGCTGGCGGATGCCGGTGGACGACGGCGTGTCCGACGAGGTCCCGACCCGCGACTTCCGGGCCGCACCGATCACCGTGGCGCTGGACCCGGTGCAGGGGGCGACGCCGGCCACCGAGGCGGTGCAGTTCCAGGCGCGGCACGAGTTCGGCGACACCAAGTACCGCCACGTGCGGTACGAGGTGCGGGCCGCGACCCGCTTCGGCGAGTTCTTCCAGGAGCGCCGGGAGGTCGCCTTCAGCGGCGATCAGCACGTGCTCGGCGTGCCGGTCGACCCGGCCCACCTGGTCGTGGTGGACAAGGCCACCGGCGACCAGTACCAGCCCGCCCCGCCGGGGAGCGATCCGCGGAATGCGCCGGGCGACTACGTGGTCACCGACGCGGCCACCGGTACCTTCCGCCGCACCGCGAACGGCGGGCTCACGTCGCCGCGCACGTTGGAGGTGTCGTTCGTCCGCCCGGACACCCGCAGCGCGGCCGCGGTGCTGGAGCAGGACATCTTCAGCTCGGCGCGCCCCGCCGCGCCGAAGATCCGCCAGGTCGTGCCGATCTTCCGCTGGGAGAACCCCGCGCCGGGGCAGAGCGTGCGGCGCGGCGGCGGGCTGCGGGTGTACCTGGAGCGGCCGTGGTGGTCCAGCGGCGACGGCGAGAAGCTGGCCGTGCTGCTGTGGCCGGACCCGGCGAGCGACGTGCCGGAACACCTGCGGGGCGCGGTGACCATGTGGGGCAACGACGCGACCCAGCACTCGGGTTCGGTGCCCGACGACGTGCTCGACACCTCGTTCCCGCTGGCCACCTACTTCGGCACCGGCATGACGGTCCCCGAGTTCCCGACCACCGGGCTGAAGGTCGCCGCGCACGACGTGGCCTTCGACGCGGAGCGCAAGCTGTGGTACTCCGACATCCGCATCACCCGGCAGGGTGAGACTGCGCTGGAGGGCTACTTCCCGTTCGTGCGGCTGGCCCTGGCCCGCTTCCAGCCGAAGTCGGTCGTCGACTGCCACCTGTCCTCGGTGGTGACGGCGGACTTCATGCAGGTCGCGCCCGACCGCACGGTCGTGGTGACCGGCAGCGGCCCCACCCGCACCGTCCAGGTGACCGGCCCCGGCGCGACGCTCACCCAGTCAGGCCACCTCAACGAGATCAGGGTGACCGTGGAGCGGCAGCTCGACGGCGTGACCGACCCGGTGCTGCGCTGGCAGCCGGCCGGGCTGTCCTACACCGCGGTGCTGGCCGACCCGACCACCAGCGGCGGTCAGCTGACCTGGTCGGGCACGGTGTCGCTGCCGACCGGCGCCGGTCCGCTGAGGCTGGCCGTCGAGGAGTTCGAGCAGCACCGCAACGGCAACAACGGCATCGCCGCCACCCGGCTGGTCCACACCGACACCGTCCCCCTGTCCTGAGAGGAGCGTGCCGTGCCGCTGGGAACGACGGAGATCCTGCTGATCCTGCTGGTGCTGGTGCTGCTGTTCGGCGCGAGCAGGCTGCCGAAGCTGGCGCGGTCGGTGTCCGACGCGCGCCGGGAACTGCGCCGAGGCGATGACGACGAGGTCTGACCACGAGACGGCCGGCGCCGCCCCTCCCCCCAGGAAGGGGCGGGGCCGGCCTCGGACGGGTCACCAGGGGCTGCCGCCGCCCTCGCCGCCGCCAGTGTCGCCGTACACGCACCACGAGATGCCCGAGATGCCGTTCTGGTTGTAGTTGTCGACGTTGCGCGAGTCGACGTACCCCCACACGCCACCCGAGGGCGTCGCGCCGGGAACCCAAGACCACAGGTACAGCTGGGTGCCCCAGACACCACCGGGGCCGTGCGTCTGGCAGGACACGTAGATGTCCTCCCAGGACGACTCGCCCACGATCGCGTGCCACTCGTCGTAGACCGCGGTGTAGGCGCCGTAGGCGGGCATCCACGCGGATGCCGGCAGTGCCGATGCCTCGCCGGTGGTCACGGCGGGCGCGGCGGCGGCCAGGGCCAGCGCGGCTCCCGCGATTCCCTTGCGGATGTTCACGAAAACTCCTCCCCTTCGTTTCGTCGTGCTGCACCGCGCGGATCACCGCGCGGGGAACCGGGACGGCCGGTGCTACAGGCCACTCGCCCGGTCGATCACGGGGTGGGCGGCGCGCAGCACGGCGACCAACTCGCCCAGTGCCGTGCGCAACGCCCGGTCGGGCAGGTGCCCGTGCCCGAGGACCAGCCCGTTGCCCGTCGGGCGGCCGGGCAGGTGGAACGACGCCAGCGTGGGCACCACCACGCCGCGCCCGAGCAGCTCGGCGTGCGCCTGCTCGGCGTCGATCCGGTCGGGCAGGTGCACCACGACCGTGCCCGGTGCGCCGGGCGGCGCGAGCCGGACCGCGGGCTCCAGCGGCGCGAGCGCGGCCCGCACCACGGCGTCCTTGTGCTCGAACAGACGTCCGAGCTGGTGCAGGCGGCGCACGACGCTGCCCTCGGCCAGCAGCCGCGCCATGGCCGACTGGGCCGTGTGCGACGGCTGCTCGTGGTCCTGGAGCGTGCACCGGGCCGGGTCGAGCATGTCGCGGTGCACCAGCACGTAGCCGACGCGCAGCGACGGGGTGAACACAGTGCGGAAGTCGCCCACCACCGCTGTGCGTTCGCCGGCCAGGTGCAGCAGCCGGGGCAACGGCGCGGCGGAGGGCACGACGTGGTCGTCGGCCACCTCCAGCAGGTAGCCGTCCTCCCGGCGCGCCCAGTCAGCCAGCTGCTGGCGGCGCAGCGCCGACATGACCGGGCCGAAGGGCGGCTGCCCGTCGGGTGAGACGAACACGGCCGCGCAGGACGGCGGCACCGCGCCGGTCCACCCGCCGTCCCGGTCTGTGGGCAGCGCCACGGCGGTGCCGCCGCCGCGCTCGACCGCCCGTCTCAGCGCCGGCGGAGCCGGGTCCGGCACCGCGACGCGCGGCCCGCCGCCCAAGGTCTCCATCGCCAGCAGCATCCCGTGCGAGATGCCGGCGGTGATCAGCACCTCGTGCTCGTCGGACGCCAGGCCGCGGGTCCGCCGCAGGTGCTCGGCGATCGCCCGCCGCAGCTCCGGCAGGCCGCCGCGCGGCAGCTCGCCCAGCGGCGGCGGCTGGAAGCTGGCGTGCCGCCACGCCGCCCGCCACGCGGCCAGCGGGAACCCGTCCTCGGTCGCCCGCCCGGGTGTGCAGTCGATCCGGTCGGCGTTGCGCGTCGACGCCGGGAGCGTGAGGGGCGTGGTGGGCGGGTCCGCCCTGCGGTCGGCGACGTAGCTGCCCGAACCCCGGCGGCCCTCGAGGTAACCTCGGGCGTAGAGGATCTCGTAGGCGGCCAGGGCGACCCCGCGCGAGATGTCCAGCCGCTCGGCCAGCGTCCGCGTGGACGGCAGCCGCCAACCGACGGTGAGCAGGCCGCGGTCGACCGCCCCGGCCAGCTGCTCGGCCAACTGCTCCTGCAACGGGCGGTGCGTGGTGCGGTCCAGCTCGATCGGGATCGTCAGGCTTTCCGGGTTGCGCATCATTCCCCCAGTCGTGCGAGTGCTGCCTCCGCCACGCCCAGGCTGACCTGGGTGGCCTCGACGATCCGCTCGAAGGGCACCCCGGCCCGGCGGAACGTCAGCTCCAGGTCTTCCGTCGTGCCGCTGTTGAAGAGGCAGAAGTAGCTGTCGTCGCCCGGGATCGCCAGGCAACAGGCGAACGCGGCGGCCTCCCGACCCGCCGCCACCACGGAGCGCATCGCGGTCGCCACCTCGTCCGGGTCCGCACCGGGCAGGTAGCACTCCACCAGGAACAGCCGCGTCGCCCGCCGCCCTGTCGTCTCCGTCGCTGTCATGCACCAATCGTGCGGTCCGGGTACCCCCCGACGAATCGGGGAGCGACCCCACAGTTAGTCCGGCGGTTTGCGCAGGAACTCCAGTCGGGCCAGCTCGCGGCGGGAGCCGACGCCGGTCTTGCGGTAGATCCGGCTCAGGTGCGCCTCGACGGTCTTGGCGGTCACGTACGCCGCCGCGGCCACCTCCCGGTTGCTCAGCCCACTGGCCACGAGCCGGGCGATGTGCAGCTCAGCGGCGGTGAGGCCGTGCTCGTCGTCGCGGCGCAGCCCCAACCTGCGCAGCTCGGTGTCGGTCTTCTCGACCCAGCGGGGCGCGCCCAGCCGGTCGAACTCGCGCCCGGCGGCCAGCAGGACCTCGCGTGCCGCGAGCTTCTCCTTGCGCCGCCGCAGCACCCGGCCGCGCACCAGGTCGGTGCGGGCCTGCTCGAACGGCATCGGGATCGGCAGCACCGGCGCGGAGCACAGCGCCTCGTGCGCGCCGGCCACGTCACCGCACGCCATCCGCACCAGCGCGGCCGACCGGGCCGCCACGGCGGTGATCCACGGCCGCGGCGCGAGGTCGCGGCGGCGCTCCAGGTCGGCCAGCAGCGCCTCCGCCTCGGCCACCAGGCCGAGCTCCGCGGTCGCCTCGATCAGGTCGCCGTACAGCGAGCTGATCGGGAAGTCGGCCAGCCCCACCGCCGCGCAGACCTCCAGTGCCGCGGTAAGGTGCGCCCTCGCCGCCGCCGGCTCGTGCCGGGACAGCTCGACGAAGCCCAGTACGGCCCGCACGTGCACGACGACCCACGAATCGTCCAACTCGGTGGCGATGCGCAGCCCTTCGGTCGCCGCGGCGAGCGCCGTGTCGTCGTCGCCGCGGTGCGCGTCCACCAGCGCGCGGGTGTAGAGCGAGTAGGCGATCCACGGCCGCTGCCCGGCCTGTTCGGCGGCGTCGACGGCCTCCGCGGCCTCCCGGTCGGCCAGGGACCAGTCGCCCAGCCAGACGTCCAGCTCGGTCAGGTGGACCAGCTCGTGCATGGCGACCGCCTCGTCGCCCCGGTCGAGCGAGGCGTGCCGCGACCGCGCGAACTCCTGCCTGCCCCGCACCGGATCGGTGTACTTGGTGATCACCCGCAGCAGGCTGCGCGCCATCCGCGCGTCGCGGGACTCGTCGGCCGGCGAGACCAGGGCCGCGGCCCGCCGCAGGTCGTCGTCGCACAGCCCCTCGCCGGCCAGCAGCCGGTAGTAGGCGCTGCTGACCAGGATGCACGCCACCAGGTCGTCGGGCGCCGCGGCCTCGTGGCTGGTGATCGCCTCCAGCGCCTGCCGGGTGTTGCGGTAGCGCAGGGCGGTGTCGTTCTGGCAGAACCACGACCGGCGCAGGTAGGCCGTCGCCCGCAGCACCGGGTCGTCCGCTGAGGCCAGCGCCTCGTCGCTGAGCGCGGTGGCCTTGACCGGCCCGTCACCGTAGAACACCACGACCGCCAGCTCCAGCAGCGCCGCCACCCGTTCCGGCCCTGCCGGCAGGTCGGCGACGGCCGCTTCGAACAGGTCACGGGCCCGGTTCGCGTCGCCGGCGAAGAACAGGCACTGCGCGGCCGAGACGAGCAGCCCAGCCTTGCGGACCGGGTCGACCACGTGGCCGGCCGCGAGCTCCCACAGCCGGGCGGCGGTCTCGGGCGCGCCGCGTTGCCGGGCGGCGAGCGCGGCGCCGTCCAGCGCCTCGGCCACCACAGGGTCCGGGCCGCTCGCGCCGAAAGCCAGGTGGAGCGCGCGGGTCTCGGGATCGTCCACGACGGCCGCCAGTCGTCGGTGCACCCGCCGCCGTCGCCCGTTCGGCGCGGCGGAGTAGACCGCCGAGCGCAGCAGCGGGTGGGTGAAGCGGACGGCGCCGGACACCAGTTCGACCATGCCGTGGTCCTCGGCGTCGGCCAGCGCCTCCTCGGCCAGTTCCGCGTCGCCCAGTGCCCGGGCCACCAGCTCCAGGCTGGGCTGCGCCAGCGCCGCGGCGTAGAGCAAGGCGTCCCGGCTGGGATCCGGCAGCGCGACCACCCGGTCCTCCAGCAGCTCGCTGAACGCACGCGGCGCGGACAGCGGCAGGCCTGGCACGGTCGCGCCGCCGTCGCGACCGAGCACACCGGCGAGCTCCAAGGCGTAGAACGGGTTGCCACCCGAGGTCCGCTGGAGCCGGATGAGCGTGGGGCGCGGCAGCGGCAGGCCGAACGCGGAGCGCACCATCCGGTGCAGGGCGCCCATGCTCAACCCGCCCAGGCGGATGTGCACCAGGTCGTCCTGCCCGGCCAGCCCGAGCGGCGCGGGGTCGCCCTCCTTGTCTCGGACGGACACCACGACCGCCACGTGCTCGTCGGCCAGCCGGCGCAGCACGTACTCCAGCACGCGCGTGCTGGCCTCGTCCAACCACTGCACGTCGTCCACGGCCAGCACGACCGGCGTGCGCGCGGCCAGCGAGCGGATGACGTTCAGCGCCGCCATGCACACCGCGCGCGGGTCGCCCGCGCCGTCGTCGGCCTGGCGACGCAGCAGCGCGACTTCCAGCGCGGTGCGCTGTGGCCCGGGCAGCAGGGCCAGGACGTCGTCCGGCACGCGGTCGAGCAGGTCGACCAGGCCGCCGAAGGCCAACCGCGCCTCCGACTCGACCGGGCGGCACGACCGGACCGCGTAGCCGCGCCCGGCGGCGTCGGCCAGCACGCGTTCCCACAACACGCTCTTGCCGATGCCCGGCTCGCCGGACAACAGCAGCCGGGCGGCGCCTCCCTCGGCCCGCGCCAGCACGTCGCCCGCAGCCGCGAGTTCGCTTTCGCGCCCGACCAGATGTAAACCGGCCACGCTCCCACCCCCGTAGATCCACGACGGTAGCTGGTGGGAGCCTCGTGCGGCGAGCGGTTTCGCCTGTGCCACCGAAACAATCGGACGCCCGGCGGCGCGCAGCGTTCCCGCGCTGTGCACCCCAGATAGGAACCTCCGCCAGGAGGTGTCGGTGTCGCGCCGGGGAGCGGGTGGTATCCGCAGGCGCTTGAGTACGCGCCGTACGGTCGAGTCGGCTACCAGGTGGCCGAGCTTGAGCAGTTCGCCCTGGATACGGCGGTAACCCCAGCCGGTGTTCTCCCGCGCCATGCGCTCGATCAGTGCCACGGTGGTGTCGTCGATCGGCGGGCGCCCTGCCCGGTCGGGGCAGGTCCACTTCTTCGCGACCAGTCGTCGGTGCCCTCGCAGGATGGTGCCCGGTGTCACCAACCGGTGCTCGCGCAGCCGTCGGGGGAGTCGGCGAACCAGCGCGGCGAGCACCGCGCGATCGGCCCAGTCCAACTGCGGGCGGGGGTTGGTCTGGCGCAGCACGGCGACCTCGTGCCGCAGTACCAGCAGTTCGACGTCCCTGGCCGCGGAGGATCGGCCGAGCAGAACCAGCCAGTTACCGAGTCGAACGAAGATCAGGTACAGCAGTCGTAACGCCCCACCTCACGATCGTGCCCTGGAGGGCCAGCGTGCGCGATCCTCGCAGCTCAGCATCCCCGTGCAGAGTTCTGACACCCCACAGGGTCACCCAAGCCGCAAGGAACCTCGCCATGGACCTCGAAGACGCGGGCAGCTCTATGCGGTACCTGATCCGCGATCGGGACGGGAAGTACCCAGCGCTGTTCGATGCCGTCCTCGCCCACGCGGGGATCCAGGTCGTCCTCACCGGTGTCCGGATACCGTGGATGAACGCGATCATGTCGCGCTGGATCCGCAGTTGCCGCCGTGAACTCCTCGACCGAACGCTGATCCGGAACCAACGGCACCTGCTCCACGCCCTGCGCGAGTACGAGCACTTCTACAACACCCACCGGCCCACCAAGGCATCGCCAAAGCCAGACACTGCAACCACTGCCACAACCAGCCACCGATCAAGCAGCCGACACCCGACTGGACATCTGCCGACGACAACGATTGGGTGACATACTCAACGAGTACCACCATGCCGCCTGAACTGCACGGACGGCGTTCTCGGCAAGCACAACGCCCAACCAGGTCGGCTGGCGCACCCAGGCCAGCGCGCTGAGCGGCGTGCTCACCTGACCCGGATCGTGCCGTCGGCGAAGGAAACCTATTCCAGGTCGTCCGATTCGTTCACCACGACGCCACCGAGCAGGTGCGGCGCCATGCGCAGGAGTCGGCTCCGCGTGGACTCCACGGTGATGTCGGAGAGGTAGTCCCAACCTGTCCAACACCGGATGTTCGCCGCCGACAGCGCCTCACGTACGGCGATCACGTCGGTCGGCTCGGGTAGCAGCCCGCCGCCGTCCAATGCGGATCGTGCTCGTTCGTCCGCCGTCTCCTCCACCTTGAGCGCCATCCGGACGGTGTCGGCGCCACGCCAGGCGGTCCGCAACGCCTCGATGAGCACACCCACATCGCTTTCCAAGCTGAGCTCGGCACCGTCGAACAACTCGGGTCACCCGAGGCTGGTCAGCCAACTCCCGGGCTGCGGCGTCGGCTTCGAGAACCGCAGTCAGGGCAGCACGATGCCGCTGGCCAGCGAGTTGGACGGCACTCTTGCGCGCCGCGATCTCCTGCCGGGACAGTTCGAGGGACTCCTCAAGGTCCAGGGCCGAGTCTTCGATGCTCTCCACAAAGTCCTCGGCGGAACGCACCGCAGTGAGCGCTTCCTCGCAGACCTGAGGCAAAGAGGCCGGGTCGGGCAGCAGGCCTTGGTCCACCGCGCGGTCGATCTTCGAGGTGATGTCGGCGCTGCGGTTGGTGAACTGCTCCGCGCGTGCCCTGGCCACCCCGTCGTTGCGAACGACCTGGTCGTGTTGATCTTGCAGTTCCTTGGCGGTGTTCTTAGCGGAGGTGGCTTTCTCTTCGGCGGCAGTCGCTTTCGTCATGAGGTCGGCAATGATCGCCGTCAGCGCGCGACCGAGGTCGAGGGTGCGGCGATCGCGGTTCTCCAGTGCGGGCTTCGCCGCGTCCGTCCTCTGGTCGTGGTGGTGCGAGCTGTAACGCCCGGTGGGGTCGGCGGTGGTTGTAGTGGGCCGCGTAGCGGTCCAGGGCCGCCCGCAGGTGGTGTTCGTTGAGGATGAGTAGTCGGTCGGTGGCTTCGCGTCTGACGGTGCCGACGAACCGCTCCGCGTAACAGTTGGCTCGCGGGCACCGTGGCGGGATTCTCGCGATCTTGAAGCCTGCACCGGAGAGGACCGCGTCGAAGGACGCGGTGAACTGGCCGGCCCGGTCGCGGATGAGGAACCGGAAGTCGTCGGCCCGGTCGCCGAGGTCCATGAGCAGGTTGCGGGCTTGTTGGGTGTTCCATGCCCCGTCGGGGTTGGTGGTGGTGCCGAGGATGTGGACGTAGCGCGTGGCGACCTCCATCACGAAGAACACGTAGACGCGCTTGAGGGTGACTGCGCAGTCGACGTGGAAGAAGTCGCAGGCCAGCATGCTCGCGGTCTGGGCGCGCAGGAATCGCCGCCACGACGTGTCGGTGTCGCGCTCGGGTGCGGGCGGGATGCGTAGGCGCTTGAGCACGCGGCGGATGGTCGAGGCGGCTACCCGGTGGCCGAGTTTGAGCAGCTCGCCCTGGATCCGGCGGTAGCCCCAGCTGGCGTTCTCCCGCGCCATCCGTTCGATCAACGCCACGACCGTGTCGTCGAT
>NZ_JBEOVG010000142.1:0-15793 GCF_040295345.1 Actinosynnema sp. NPDC002837 | reverse complement strand
GTGACGCGGGGCCGGTCGCCCGGGGCGGGGCGACCGGCCCGTTCGGCTCAGCCGCCGCTGCCCGCGGCGCCACCCGACCCGCCTGCTTCCGCCTGCCCGCCCTCCGGCGTGCCGGCCTCACCCCCGCTTTCCGGCGCGCCCACCTCGCCCTCGCCCTGCGGGACGCCGCCTTCACCGGCGCCGCCCGTCGTGCCGCCCGCCGACGCGCCGCTGCTCTCGGCGTCGTCCATCGTGGCGTTGAGCTCCGCGCGGAGCGTGGCGACCTGGTCCTGGACCGACTGGCACACCTTGATGACGTCGGCGACGGCGGTGTGCACGATCTCCTCCGCCTGCGCGCCCTCGCCGGTCGCGTCGTCGAGCCAGCTGCCGTCCAGCACCATCGAGACGGCGGGGTCGGCGTGGGCGGCGATCGCCAGGACCTGGTCGGCCGCGGTGCCGGCGAGCTGGTCCATCCGCGCGGAGATCCGGTCGACCTCCTTGATCAGCTCCTCGAGCCGCTTGCGCTCGTCGACCAGCGCGTCGAGCTCCTTGGCCATCTCCGCGCGGGCGGAGTCGGACGCGGACCCCTCCGAGCCCGCCTCGTGCTCGGCGATCGCGTCCTCCTGCTGCGCGATCGCCTTGTCGAGGTCGCCGGCGGCCGCGCGCAGCTGGTCGACGTAGGCCTGGACGGCCTGCGGGTCGTAGTCGATCTGCCGGATCGCGGCGATCGGGTCCGGTGAGCCGACCGTGCCGGCGGCCTGCGCGAGCCGCGTGCAGCCGTCCATCGCCTTCTGCAGTGCCGGGTGGGTCATCGCAGGCCCTCTCCGGAACGGGTGACGCCCTCGGCGTTGTCCGCGTCCGACCGGTCGTACTCGTCGGCGTCCCGGCGCACCTTGTCGGCGATCTCGGCGAGCCGGTCGCGGCGTCGCGCGATCGCGTCACGCCGGCGCCCGACGATCGCGTCCAGGTCCGCGGCGAGCCCGGCGCCCGGGCCGGAGACGCCGAACGCGCCGCCCGGCACGGTCGCGCCGCCCAACGAGCTCGCCACCGTGCCGGCGTGCTCGCCCGCGCGCCCGAACCCGTCGGCGGACCGGCGCAACCGGTCGCTGTCGACCTTGAAACCTGCCATGACCTCCCCCTTCGCTGTCTTGCCCCTACTGCGTGCCCAGGTAGTACGAACGCCGCTCCGCCACCAGCTCGCGCGCCTGGCGCTGCGCCTCGGTCGCGGCCTGGAGGACCGCGTTCGCCAGCACCTTCGGGTCGACCCGGCCGACCAGCGTCGCGTTGAGGGCGACCTCGACGACCTTGGCCGTGTGGTCCACCCCGATCTCGACCAGGCCGCTGTCGTCGCGGCCGAAGACGACCCGTTCGGCGAGGTCGCGCTTGAGCGCGAGCCGCGCCTGGTCGAGTCGTTCGGCGCGGGCCGCCAGCTCGTCCAGTGAAGGCTGATCCGTCATGCGCGCGACCCCCGATCGGCGGCACGGTGTCCCCGTTCGGACGAAGATCAACCGAGCCTGGTTCCGTTATTCACTACGGTAATCTGAAGATCGTGGGCTACTGGGTGCGGGTGAGGGTGGGTGACCCGCCGCCGCCTGCCCTTCCGATCACGGGCAGTGAGCCCCGTTGGGTCCGGGCCACGCGGCGCGCCGCCGTGGCCCCGCCGCCGCGTGCCGCAGCCGCCGGTGAGGCCGGGTCGGAGTCGGAGACGCGGAAGACGTGGCTGGTGGACTCGTTCGAGCTGGTCGTGCCGCGTTATCCGTGGCAGAAGGACCGGGAGACCGGCGCGTAGGTCCGGTCTGGAAAGCCCCTCGGGACAAGGGACAGGGCCGCCCGGACGAATCCGGACGGCCCTGCCGGGGTGTGCACTATCAGGGGTGCACAGTTCGGGGTGGCGCGGTCACTTGCCGAACGCGGCGGCGATCTTGTCGCCGGTCTCCTTGTCGATGTTGCGCCAGTACTCGAACACGCGCTCCAGCACGGGCTCGGACACGCCGTTCGAGGCGTGCGCGATCACGGTCTGCACCAGGCGCTCGCGCTGGCCCTCGTCCATCACCTCGCGGATCAGGGTGCCCGCCTGGCCGAAGTCGTCGTCCTCCGCGTGCAGCTTGTATGCCGAACGGGTGACCGCGTCCTCGACGCCGTAGGACGACGCCACCTCGCCGGCCGCCTCGACGGACGCGTGCGGGCCGCCGTAGGAGTTGGGCGCGTACACCGGGTCGACGGCGTTGTTGAAACGCATCGCGCCGTCCTTGGAGTACGAGTTCACCGGCGACTTCGGCCGGTTCACCGGCAGCTCGTTGTAGTTCGCGCCGATGCGGTAGCGGTGGGCGTCCGGGTAGGAGAAGATCCGGCCGATCAGCATCTTGTCCGGCGACGTGCCGATGCCGGGCACCAGGTTCGTCGGCTCGAACGCGGCCTGCTCGATCTCGGCGAAGTAGTCCGCCGGGTTGCGGTCCAGCACGAGCTTGCCCACCTTGATCAGCGGGTAGTCGGCGTGCGGCCACACCTTGGTCAGGTCGAACGGGTTGAAGCGGTAGGTCGCGGCGTCCTCGTAGGGCATCACCTGCACGTGCAGCGTCCACGACGGGAACTCGCCGCGCTCGATGGCGTGCCACAGGTCGGCGCGGTGCGCGTCGGCGTCCTCGCCGGCGATCTTCGCGGCCTGTTCCGACGTCAGGGTCTCGATGCCCTGGTCGGTCTTGAAGTGGTACTTCACCCAGAAGCGCTCGCCGGCGGCGTTCTCCCACAAGTAGGTGTGCGAGCCGTAGCCGTTCTGGTGGCGCCACGTCTTCGGGATGCCGCGGTCGCCCATCAGCCACGTCACCTGGTGCGCGGTCTGCGGCTGCAGCGTCCAGAAGTCCCACTGCATGTTGTGGTCGCGGCGGCCGGTGTCGGCGCGGCGCTTCTGCGAGCGGATGAAGTCCGGGAACTTGATCGGGTCGCGCAGGAAGAACACCGGCGTGTTGTTGCCGACGATGTCGTAGTTGCCCTGCGTCGTGTAGAACTTCAGCGCGAAACCGCGCGGGTCGCGCCAGGTGTCGGGCGAGCCCAGCTCACCGGCGACGGTCGAGAAGCGCAGCAGCGTCTCGGTCTTCACGCCGGGCTGGAACAGGGCCGCCTTGGTGAAGCGGCTGATGTCCTCGGTCGTCTCGAAGTAGCCGAACGCACCGCCACCCTTGGCGTGCACGACCCGCTCGGGCACCCGCTCCCGGTTGAACTGGGCGTTCTTCTCGATCAGGTAGTGGTCCTGCAGCAGGATCGGGCCGTTGGCGCCGAGGGTCAGCGAGTGGTCGTCGCTCGCGACCGGGATGCCTGCGTTGTTGGTGGTGTGACGCGCGTCGGTCACGCTGGTAGCTCCTTCTGAGGGGTTCGGCAGTCGGGGCACAGACCCCAGAAGAGGACCTCCGCCTCGTCCACGGCGAAGCCGACCGTGTCCGAGGGTTCCAGGCAGGGCGCGGCGCCGTGGACGCAGTCGACGTCCTCGGTCCGGCCGCAGTCCCGGCAGACGAGGTGGTGGTGGTTGTCGCCGGTCCGCGTCTCGTACCGCGCCGGGTGCCCGGCGGGTTCGATCCGGCGAAGCAACCCGGTCCGCGCGCACGCGTGCAGCACGTCGTAGACGGCCTGCGTCGACACGGACCCCAACCTGGCCCGCACGCCCTCGGCGACCGCGTCGGCCGTGGCGTGGGGGTGCTCGGCGAGCCATTCGAGCACCGCGATCCGGGGCGCGGTGATGCGCAGCCCGGCGTCCTTGAGCAGCTCGCGTGGTCCTGGGGTCATGGCTCCACCACTCCATCACGCTTTCTGGAACGAGTCAAGAAAACGAACGGTTAAACCTGTTGCCCGGGCGAGTGAAGATGAGCACGTGAACGTCTCTCACTACCTGGCCGTCCTCCGGACCCCGCGCGTGCCCGGCTTCATGCTGTTGATGCTGCTGGCGCGCGTGCCACCGACGGCGGCGGGCATGACGATCACCATGCACGTCCTCCTCGGCCTGGAACGGGGTTACGGCGCCGCGGGCCTGGTCGGGGCGGTCAGCACGGTCGGCATCGCGCTGGGCTCGCCGCTGATGGGCCACCTGGTCGACCGGCGTGGTCTGCGCGCGATGCTGGTCCTGTCGATGGTCACCGAAGGCGCGTTCTGGTTCGTCGCGCCGCTGCTGTCCTACGAGGTGCTGCTCGTCACGTGCTTCATCACCGGCATCACCGTGATGCCCGTCATGTCGCTCGGCCGGCAGATCCTGACCGCGCTCGTGCCGGAGGACCGCAGGCGCACCGCGCTGGCGATGGACTCGATGGCCGTCGAGCTGTCGTTCATGGCCGGGCCGGCGCTCGGGGTGGCGCTCACCACGCAGGCGTCGAGCCGGACGGCGATGTGGGCGATCGGCGCGTCCATGGTCCTGATCGGCGCGATCCTGTACGCGGTGAACCCGCCGGTGCGGCACGAGGGCGAGACCGGGGCGCGGGTGCCGCGGCGGGAGTGGCTGGACGGCCGGCTGCTCGGCGTGCTGATCAGCGCGGGCGGTGCGACGTTCGTGCTCTCGGGCGTCGAGGTGTCGGTGGTGGCGTCGATGCGCGGGCTCGGGCTGACCGGGTGGACCGGCGCGATGATCGTGGTGATGTGCGTGGCGTCGTTGGCGGGCGGTTTCCTCTACGGCGGGCTGACGCGCGTGCCGCCGTTGTGGGTGCTGATGGGCGGCATGGGGGTGCTGGCCGTGCCGATCGGCCTGTTCGGCTGGTCGCCGTGGTGGCTGGCGCTGGCGCTGGTGCCGACGAACTTCCTGTGCGCGCCGACGATCACCGCGACGGGTGAGCTGATCACGAAGTACGCGCCGGTGTCCGCGCGCGGTGTGGCGATGGGCCTGCAAAGCTCGGCGATCACGCTGGGCGTGGCGTTGGGGGCGCCGGTCACCGGTTTCGTGATCGACCACTCGTCCCCGGCGTGGGGCTTCGCCGTGGCGGGTGCGGGCGCGGTCGTCGTCGCGGCGGGCACGGTGGCGCTCGGCCGCCACACTGCTCTGGCCGGGGTTCGTTGACCGACTCACGTTTCGTCACCCAACCGATTCACGTGGGGACACTGGACCACTCGAACAGACCAATTCACACCGCCAGTCGAGGCACGATTCCTCGAAATGCGCGATCGCCAGTCCGCCATCGTCGATGATGGGTGTTGCTCTCGAACGAAGCCGCTCCGTGTTCGGGATCCCGGACCAGTGGATGTGGGGGTGCACTCGTGGCGGGCGCAGGACGCGGTCCACAGCGAACACAGAAGACCGCACAGCAGATCGCTCGTGAAGCAGAACGCGCGCGGGCCGCAGCGGAACGGCAACGAGCCGCTGCGGAAAGGGAACGCAAGAGACTGCACACCGAACGACGTGCTGGCGAAGCCGATGAGAAGACCATCAGACTGCAGAACGAGGTCGACGCTCTGAATGCGGTTCTGGTCGCCGGACTAGGGCGACCAGCGGCATTGGATTGGACCGCCCTCCGGACGAAGACCCAAGTCTCCCCACTCGATCTCGGTGGTCTGGCGGTGCCGGTCAAAGAGCCACGGTGGGAGGACTACGCTCCAAGCGATCCGGGGCGCTTGGCACGGGTGTTCGGTGGACAGAGTCGCCATGAGCGCAGGCTCGAGGAAGCGAAGACGCGTTTCCATGAGGACACCGAGGCTCGGCGAGCTGAAGAAGTCGCCCGTCAGCGCGCGGTAGTGGCCGCGCGAGCCGCACACGCCGACCGGGTTTCCCAGGCCGAGGCCGAGGCGGAGGAGCACAATCGACAACTCGCGCTCTTCCGTCGTGGTGTGGAAACACGGCAGCAGAGCTTCGTCGAACAGTACCTGTCGAAGGTGCTCGCAGCCGTTCCACTTCCGCGGGCGTTCCCCCACCGTTTCGAGATGACGTACAACCCGCGGGCCGAGCAGGCGGTAGTGCGGTTCGAGCTGCCACCACGTGACGTCATCCCCACGACCGCCTCCTACCGGTATCTGCCGACGAAGGACGAGGAACGCGCGGTCCCGAGAAAACCGAAGGAAGTCGGCGACCTCTACCGGAACGTGGTGAGCCAGGTGGCGCTGTTGTGCCTGCGCGACCTCTTCAACGCTGATCGTTCCCTGGCTTCGATCGGTTTCAACGGGCACGTGCACGCGGTCAACCCGGCGACCGGGGACCTCGAATATCCGTGCCTGGTCAGTCTTGAGGTCGCCCGCGAGGACTTCCCCAGCGACGACAACCTGCGACGCATCAATCCCGACGCCTGCGTCCGCCACCTACGGGCGATCGTGTCCAACCACCCGTACGAACTCGAACCAGTCGAACCGATCCTCGATTTCGACTTGAGCAAGTACTCCTTTGTCGATGGATTCGACGCGGTTTCCACCCTGGACGCCCGACCCGATCTCATGGACATGTCGTACACGAACTTCGAGCATTTAGTACGCCAGATCTTCGAGGCACAGGGAGCAGAAGGCTGGACCACGGAGCAGAGCAAGGATGATGGTGTCGACGCCGTCATCGCCCGCCGCACCCCGCTGTTCGGCGGACTGAGCATCGTGCAGGCCAAGCGGTACAGCCGGGTGGTCGGGGTGAATCACATCCGCGAGTTGGCCGGTGCGATGGAGGAGAAGAAGGCAGGGTGGGGAATCCTGGTCACCACCTCGTGGTTCGCGTCGGGGTGCAGGCAGAAGGCCAGGGAGCACGGCCGCATCGAACTCATCGATGGCCAAGAGCTGGTACATCTGATCAAACAACACCTCGGCAAGGATGTGCTGATCGGGATTCCCAATCGGCCGAAGTCGGCTCGATCCAAGTAGTCAGATGCCTTCGAGGTCGCGTAGGGCCTGGTAGAGGCGGTCGATGGTGGGGCGCGACCGGGCGTAGTGGCGGACCGCGTCGGGGTCGGGCGGGATCGTCTTCACCGGCTTGATCAGGTCGGCGGCGACGGTCAGGGACGGGATCTCGCCCAGTGCCCGCCAGGCGACCAGGGCCGCGCCGACGCCGGAGCCCTCGCTGTCGTCGGCCAGTTCCAGCTCCAGGCCCAGCGCGGACGCCAGGACGGTGGCCCACAGCTCACTGCGGAACGCGCCACCGGTCACCCGGACCGCGTGCACGTCCGCCACCGAGCGCACCGCGTCCAGCACCAGCGCCAACTGCTGCGCCACGCCCTCGACCAGCGCACGGGTGATCTCGGCCCGCCCGTGCTCGCGCCGCAGCCCGATCAACGCCGACGTGGCGTCCGCGTCCCACCACGGCGCGCGCTCCCCCAACAGGTACGGCAGCGCGATCACGCCGGCCGCGCCCACCGGCGCCCCGGACGCCTCCACCAGCAGGTCGCGCACGTCGACGCCGAACGCCTCGGCGGCCCACTGCGCCACCACGCCGCCGTTGCTCACCGCCCCGCCGAGCACCCACAGCCCTTCGGCGACGGCGTAGCAGAACACCCGCCCCTGCTCGTCCACGACGGGCTCGTCGCGCACCACCCGCAGCGCGCCGCTCGTGCCCAGCGACACCGCCGCCACCCCCGGCACGACCGCGCCGACGCCGAGGTTCGCCATCGGCCCGTCACCGCCGCCCAGCACGACCGGCAGGCCTGCGGGCAGGCCCGGCACGTCCAGCGCCAACGGCAGCGAGTCCACCGGGGCGTGCAGGTCGGGCAGCTGCCCGGGGTCCACGCCCGCGAAGGCCAGCGCGTCCGGGTGCCAGTCCAGCGACCGGAGGTCCATCAACCCGGTCGCGGACGCCGACGAGTGCTCGGTCGCCAGCACCCCGGTCAGCCGCAGCGCGACGAAGTCCTTGAGCCCGCACCACCGCGCGGCGGAGAAGCCCTGGTCGCGGAACCACGCGAGCTTCACCAGCGGCGACATGGTGTGGATCGGGGTGCCGGTCGCGCGGTGCAGCGCGATCCCCTCCGCCGTGCCGCGCAGCCGCGCCGTCTGCTCCAGCGCGCGGTTGTCCGCCCACGACAACGACGGCGTGACGGGCGTGCCCGAGGAGTCCAACCCGACCAGGGTGTGCATCGCGCCGGTCAACGACAGCGCCCGCACGGCGAGCCCTTGCGCGGCGACCTCGCGCAACGCCTCGAGCGCCGCGCCCCACACCTCGGCCGGGTCGTGGGTCGCCTCACCGGAGGGCGTGGTGCGCATCGGGTAGCCGTGCTCCGCCGATGCGACCACGCCCGCGTCCCGGTCCACCGCGATCACCTTGGTCGACGTCGTCCCGAGGTCGATCGCGAGCACTACGTCCGCCATGGGGGTGAACCTACAGGCGGGTCGCCAGCTCCTCGGCGATCTCGTAGGTGTTCAGCGCCGCGCCCTTGCGCAGGTTGTCCCCGCACACGAAGAAGTCCAGCGTGTTCGGGAAGTCCAACGCCTGCCGCACGCGGCCCACGTAGGTCGGGTCGCCGCCGACCACGTCCGCCGGCGTCGGGAACTCCTTGGCCGCCGGGTCGTCCACCAGCACGATCGACGGCTGCGCGTCGAAGATCTTGTGCGCCTGCTCGACGGTCACCTCACGGGCGAACGTCGCGTGCACCGCCAGCGAGTGCGTGGTCACCACGGGCACGCGCACGCAGGTCGCGGACACCTTCAGGTCCGGGATGCCCAGGATCTTGCGGGACTCGTTGCGGACCTTCAGCTCCTCGCTGGTCCACCCCTCGTCCTTGAGGGAACCCGCCCACGGCACCACGTTCAACGCCAGCGGCGCGGGGAACGGCGAGTCCGACACCGGCAGGCCGGCGGCCTCCAACGTCTCGCGCACGTCGCCCGCGCGCACGCCGACCTCCTTGCCCGCCAACGCCGAGATCTCCGCGTACAGCCGGTCGATCGCCGCCTGCCCGCCGCCCGACGCGGCCTGGTAGGACGCCACGACCAGCTCGCGCAGCTCGAACTCCCGGTGCAGGGCGCCCAGCGCGGCCATCATCGACAACGTCGTGCAGTTCGGGTTCGCGATGATCCCCTTGGGGCGCTCGCCGATCTTGTCGGCGTTCACCTCGGGCACCACCAGCGGCACCTCGGGGTCCATCCGGAACGCGCCCGAGTTGTCCACCGCGACCGCGCCCCTGGCCGCGGCGACCGGCGCCCACTCGGCCGACACCTCGTCCGGCACGTCGAACATCGCGACGTCCACGCCGTCGAACGCCTCCGGCGACAGCGCGACGACGGTCAGCTCCTCGCCGCGCACGGTGATCTTCTTGCCCGCCGAGCGCGCGGACGCGATCAGCCGGACCTCACCCCACGGCACGGACTCCCGGCCGTTCATGATGTCGATCATGACGGTGCCGACGGCACCGGTGGCCCCCACAAGAGCCAGGACAGGTCCGCTCATCGCCCACTCCCCGCGTACACCACAGCTTCTTCGTCGCCGCCGAGGTCGAACGCGTCGTGCAGGGCCCGCACGGCGTCGTCGAGCTGCGTGTCGCGGCAGATGACCGAGATCCGGATCTCCGAGGTGGAGATGATCTCGATGTTGACGCCCGCCGACGCGAGCGCCTCGCAGAACTGGGCGGTCACGCCGGGGTGCGAGCGCATGCCCGCGCCGACCAGCGACACCTTGCCCACGTGCTCGTCGTAGAGCACCTGGTCGAAGCCGATCTCCGCGCGCGACTTCTCCAACGCGGCGACCGCGCGCGGCCCGTCGTCCTTCGGCAGCGTGAACGTCACGTCGGTGCGGCCGGACACGGCCTGCGAGACGTTCTGCACGACCATGTCGATGTCCAGCTCCGCCTCGGCCACGACGCGGAAGATCCGCGCCGCCATGCCGGGCAGGTCGGGCACCGCGGTCACGGTCACCTTGGCCTCGGACCGGTCGTGCGCGACGCCGGTGATCATCGCCTGTTCCACGGGAAGGTCCTCCACTGACCCGGACACGATGGTCCCGGGCTTGTTGCTGAACGAAGATCGGACGTGCACCGGGACGCCGTAGCGGCGGGCGTACTCGACGCAGCGCAGCATGAGCACCTTGGCCCCGCTCGCCGCCATCTCGAGCATCTCCTCGTAGGAGATGGTCTCCAGCCGCTTGGCGTTCGGCACGATGCGCGGGTCGGCGGTGAACACGCCGTCGACATCGGTGTAGATCTCGCAGACGTCGGCCTTCAGCGCCGCCGCCAGCGCCACCGCGGTGGTGTCGGTGCCGCCGCGGCCGAGCGTGGTGATCTCCTTGCTGTCCTGGCTCACGCCCTGGAAGCCCGCCACGATCGCGATGGCGCCTTCCGCGAGCGCGTCCTGGATGCGGCTCGGCGTCACGTCGATGATGCGCGCCTTGCCGTGCACGGACGTGGTGATCACGCCGGCCTGCGAGCCGGTGTAGGAACGCGCCTCGGCGCCCAGCGAGCTGATCGCCATCGCCAGCAGCGACATGGAGATGCGCTCACCGGACGTGAGCAGCATGTCCATCTCGCGGGCGGGCGGCACCGGGGACACCTGGCGCGCGAGGTCGAGCAGCTCGTCGGTCGTGTCGCCCATCGCGGAGACGGCGACGACGACCTCGTTGCCCGCTTTGCGGGTCGCGACGATGCGCTCGGCCACCCGTTTGATCCGCTCGGCGCTCCCGACCGAGGAACCGCCGTACTTCTGGACGACGAGCGCCACAGACCCACTCCTCCCAGGTGCTTCAAGCCCAGCTCATCGGGGAGACTACCTGGCCCAAGGAGTGGACAGCGGTCGCCGTGACGGCCACTACTCTCGACCCCGTGTCGACCCTGGAGGCCGTTCGCGTGGAGCCGGAGGACGCGCCGAGCGCGCGTGAGCGGTTGGCGCGCGTGGCCAGACACCGGGTCACCGCGGCCCTCGCGCCCGCCCTGCTCTACCTGGCCGTCCGCGAGCTCGGCCTGCTCGCGCTGCAGCTCATGGCGGCGCGGTGGGACAAGGACGTCACGCGGGCGCTCACCTCGTGGGACGGGCAGTGGTTCCTGGGCATCGCCGAGGGCGGCTACGCGAACGTGCCGACGTGGCTGGTGGACGCGTTCGGGCGGCGGACGGCGGAGACGCCGCTGGCGTTCTTCCCCGGCTACCCGACGCTCGTGCGCTGGGTGGACGGGCTGCCCGGCGTGCCGACGGTCGGCGCCGCGTTCGCGGTGAGCCTGGTCAGCGGCGTGCTGTGCGCCTACGGGCTGGCCCGGCTCGGTTCCCGGGTGTCCGGCGGGTCGCAGCGCGCCGGGCTGGTGCTGGTGGTGCTGTTCGCGGCGTCGCCGATGGCCGTGGCGCTGTCGATGACGTACTCGGAGGCAACGTTCTGCGCCCTCGCCGTCTGGTCGCTGGTCGGCGTCGTGGAACGGCGCTGGGTGCTGGCCGGGGTGTGCTGCGCGGCGGCGGGGCTGGTGCGGCCGACGGCGGCGGCGCTGGTCCTGGCGGTGTGCGCGGCGGCGCTGGTGGCGGCGTGGCGGCGGCGGGACGACTGGCGGCCGTGGGTGGGCGCGCTGGTCGCGCCGCTGGGCCTGGTCGGCTACCTCGGGTACGTCGCGGCGCGCACCGGGCGGTGGGACGGCTGGTTCGCCGTGCAGCAGATCGGGTGGGACTCGCGGTTCGACGGCGGCGCGGCCACCTGGAAGTTCGCGCTGCTCATCCTGGGCGAGCCCCGGTCGGTGCTGGAGCTGGCCACGGTGTGGCTGCTGGTGGTGGCGCTGGCGCTGGTGGTGCTCAGCCTGCGGCGCGGGCTGGAGTGGCCGCTGATCGTCTACGGCGCCGGCGTGCTCGCGATGGACCTCGGGTCGAACGGGCTGATGAACTCGAAGGCGCGGCTGCTGCTGCCCGCGTTCACGCTCCTGCTGCCGATCGCGCTGGCGCTGGCGCGGCGGCGCACCGGCACTGTGGTGGCGGTGCTGGTGGGCGTGTCGGTGTTCAGCGCGTGGTTCGGCGCCTACGCCATCACGGCTTGGCCGTACGCGATCTGATCGACAGTATGGGTCGGTGGACGGCAACGACCTGATCATGCGGCGCTGGAGCCCGCGCGCGTTCGACGGGGCGGCCGAGGTGTCGCCGGACACCGTGCGCGCGCTGGTCGAGGCGGCCCGGTGGGCGGCCTCGCACGGCAACACCCAGCCCGCCCGGTTCCTCGTCGGCTACCGCGGCGACGACACGTTCGGGCGAATCTTCGCGGCGCTGCGGCCGGGCAACCAGGCGTGGGCGGGGCGGGCGTCGGTGCTGCTCGTGGGCGCGGTGGCCGAGTCGGACGAGCGCGGGCCGATGCCGAACACCGAGTTCGGGCTGGGGCTCGCGGTGCAGAACCTGGTGCTGCGGGCCGTCGAGCTGGGCCTGGTCACGCACCAGATGGGCGGGTTCTCGCCGGACGCGGTGCGCGAGGCGTTCGGGCTGCCCGAGCACGTGCGGCCGGTCGTCGTGATCGCGGTCGGACTGCTCGGCGACGACGAGGACCTGCCCGAGGACCTGCGGGCCAGGGAACGGCGGCCACGGGTGCGCAAACCGCTGAGCGAGACCGTTTTCGCAGGCAGGTGGGGTCAACCGGCATTCTCAGACGAGCCTCGGCACGAGTGAGCGCACGACCGGTCAGAAGATCGTCGCCATGCGCGGCGCAAAGCCACCGCGCCCGCCGCGCATGCCTCGATCGAGTTCACCCGTCCAAACCGCTGTAGTGCGGCTACTCCGACGTGCCGGAAGGCTAGTTTGCGGTCGTGTCGGTCGAAGCCGTGATCGCCCTCGTGACATTGGCCGTCGGTGTGCCCCAGGGGGTCGTCGCGATCCGCCAACTCAAGTCCGACGCGGCGCAGCGGGCTGGGAAGCCGTCCCGGCGAGGGGTGGCGCTGGCCCTGTCGTCGGCGGCGTTCCTCACGGTGGGAGTGCTCTTCGGGCTCGTGCTGGCAGACGGTCCGGACGCGCCGGAGGGGAGCGCCGCGGCACTGGGCACGACGACCGCCTCGACGTCGCCTTCACCCTCTTCCACGACGACGTCCGCACCCGGCTCCTCGACCGCCGCCCTCACGACGACGACCTCCGCCGAGCCGGCACCGGAAGTGACCGACCTGCCGATGAGCGTCCCGCCGCCGGGCTGCGGCGCGTCGGCCGGCGTAGACGTGCACCTGGACTCGCCTGAGAGGTCGGTGCCGGGCGAGAAGGAGAGCAAGGAAGCCGACCTGGAGTACGACGATTGTGACGGCAACGTCTACCCGGGCTCCAACGGCTCGGCCGGGCTGTTCGCGGACGGGCCGAAGCCGACCCGCGAGCAGTGCCGCGGCGCGGCGTTGCGCAACCCGATCGGCGACTACCGGTCGATCCACGGCATGCCGGTCGACACGGTGCTGTGCGTGGTGACCGACGAGGGCAACGTGGTGGCCGCGGTGATCACCGCTCTGGGCGCTCCGTGGGGTGACGGCCCTCTCGACGGCCCGCGGCAACCGACGATCGGCTTCGCCGTGACGCGCTGGTCGTCGTGAACGCGTGACTTCGGAAGAACCCCCGGCCCCACCGCAGGGGGGAGGACGGCGGGGACCGGGGAGAGTGGGCGCTAGCGCGCGACGACGCGGGCCAGCAGACCTGCGACGACCAGCCAGAACACCGCGGCGAGACCGTAGTTCAGGATCACGTCGAGGTTGGCGTTGCCCGTCTGGAACAGCCCTGGGAAGAACAGCGCCAGCGGCTCGGCGAGCTGCTGGATGAAGCGGAAGAACGCGTTGGCGGTGTTCACCCCGATCAGGAGCATCAGGATGTACAGCACCTCGATGCCGGCGAACACGGCACCGACACCGCGGATCACTCGGGCAGCGGTGTAGTTGCCGCTGCGCGTTGAGGTTCGCCATCTGGACATGTCAAGAAGGTGCCCGCCCCACGATCGAGTGAAACTCGACCGAGTGAAGTTCCACCATCTGGGCGCTCGGTTCCACCTCGGCGCGGAATCCGGTTAACCTGTCCGTCATGGCACGCGCCCTCCTGCTTCGCCGCCGTGACGGGGTCTGATCAAGACCGGCCCCCCGTCGCGGGACGAGCGTTGCCCGCCGGTCGTCTTCCCACCGGCAGCAGCAGGAGCACCCCGAACATGAGCGCCACTCCCGACGCGTACACCTCCGGCACCAGCCGCATCCGACCGCCGGCCCGCCCCGTGGCCGACCAGCCGGTCTGGAACCCGCAGCGCGGCACGTCCATGCCCGTGCACCGCTACCGGCCGTTCCACGAGCAGGTGGAGACGGTCGACGTACCCGACCGCACCTGGCCGACCAAGCGGATCACCAAGGCGCCGCTGTGGTGCGCGGTCGACCTGCGCGACGGCAACCAGGCCCTGATCGACCCCATGTCGCCCGCCCGCAAGCGCAAGATGTTCGACCTGCTCGTGCGGATGGGCTACAAGGAGATCGAGGTCGGCTTCCCGGCCGCCTCGCAGACCGACTTCGACTTCGTCCGCGAGATCATCGAGGACGGCGCGATCCCGCCCGACGTCACCATCCAGGTGCTGACCCAGTGCCGCCCCGAGCTGATCAGCCGCACGTTCGAGTCGCTGCGCGGCGCGGGCAAGGCGATCGTGCACTTCTACAACTCGACGTCCATCCTGCAGCGCCGGGTCGTGTTCAAGTCCGACCGCGAGGGCATCAAGAAGATCGCCACGGACGCCGCCGCGTTCGCGCTGGAGCAGGAGAAGGACTACCCGGAGACCGAGTTCCGCTACGAGTACTCGCCCGAGTCCTACACCGGCACCGAGCTGTCGTACGCGCTGGAGGTCTGCGACGCCGTCTCGGCGATCATCCAGCCGACGCCCGACAAGCCGCTGATCATCAACCTGCCGGCGACGGTGGAGATGGCCACGCCGAACGTCTACGCCGACTCGATCGAGTGGATGTCGCGCAACCTGGCCCGCCGTGAGTCGATCATCCTGTCGCTGCACCCGCACAACGACCGCGGCACCGGCGTGGCCGCCGCCGAGCTGGGCTACCTGGCGGGCGCCGACCGGATCGAGGGCTGCCTGTTCGGCAACGGCGAGCGCACCGGCAACGTGTGCCTGGTGACGCTGGGCATGAACATGTTCAGCCAGGGCGTCGACCCGCAGATCGACTTCTCCGACATCGACGAGATCCGGCGCACGGTCGAGTACTGCAACCAGCTGCCCGTGCCCGAACGGCACCCGTACGGCGGCGACCTGGTGTTCACCGCGTTCTCCGGCTCGCACCAGGACGCGATCAAGAAGGGCTTCGAGGCCCTGGAGGACGCCGCCAAGGCCGCCGGGCAGCACGTGGACGAGTTCCCGTGGGAGGTCCCGTACCTGCCGATCGACCCGAAGGACGTCGGCCGCAACTACGAGGCCGTGATCCGGGTGAACTCGCAGTCCGGCAAGGGCGGCGTGGCGTACCTGATGAAGACCGAGCACCACCTGGACCTGCCGCGGCGGCTGCAGGTGGAGTTCTCCAAGGTCATCCAGGAGGTCACCGACACCCAGGGCGGCGAGATCGGCCCCAAGGACATGTGGGACGCGTTCTCCGAGGAGTACCTGGACGCCGCCGCGCCGCTGAAGCTGCTGCGCCAGAAGGTGTCCGGCGACGGCAGCGGCCACGAGACGATCAAGGCCGTGGTCGTCGTGGACGGCGAGGCGCAGGAGATCACCGGCGGCGGCAACGGCCCGATCGCCGCGTTCGTGGACGCCCTGGCCACCGTGGGCTACGACGTGCGGGTGCTGGACTACTTCGAGCACGCCATGTCGTCGGGTGACGACGCGCGTGCGGCGGCGTACCTGGAGTGCGCCGTGTCCGACCGCGTGCTGTGGGGCGTCGGCATCGACAGCTCCACGGTCGCCGCGTCGCTGCGCGCCCTGGTCTCCGCGATCAACCGCGCCCACCGCTGAGGCCGGTGCCCGCCTCGCCGGTGCCCGGGCACCGGCGAGGCGGTCGGCGCA
>NZ_JBEOVG010000141.1:0-16294 GCF_040295345.1 Actinosynnema sp. NPDC002837 | reverse complement strand
CCTCCGCGAACACCGGATAGGCGTCATAAAGACCACGACCCATACCCCGCCACTGCGAACCCTGACCCGAGAACACGAACGCCGTCTTGCCGGGCTGAGCGGCCACAACCGGGGCATCGGCCAACGCGTCGAGGTCGGCCAGCAGCGTGGTCGGGTCGGTGAGCGCGGCGCGGTAGGCGAACCGGGTCCGCCCCGCCAGGACCGGACCCACCGCCGGGTCGCCGGCGAAGTCGCGCAGCCGTCGTGCCTGGGCGCGCAGCGCCTCCGGGGTCTTGGCCGACAGCAGCCACGGCACCGGGTCGGCCACCTCGACCGGTTCACCCGGGGGCGCCTGTTCGAGGATAAGGTGGGCGTTGGTGCCGCTGATCCCGAACGCGGAGACGCCCGCCCGGCGCGGCCGGTCGGTCTCCGGCCACGGCTGCGCCTCGGTGAGCAGCCGGATCTCGCCGCGCTCCCACTCGACGTGCGGGGTCGGCTCGTCCACGTGCAGCGTCCGCGGCAACCGCCCGTGCCGCAACGCCATCACCATCTTGATCACACCCGCGACACCAGCAGCCGCCTGCGTGTGACCGATGTTCGACTTCACCGAACCCAACCACAACGGCTCCGAACGATCCTGACCGTAAGTGGCCAGAAGCGCCTGCGCCTCGATCGGATCACCCAACGTCGTACCAGTCCCATGCGCCTCAACAACATCCACATCGGACGCAGACAACCCCGCGTTCACCAACGCCTGCCGAATCACCCGCTCCTGAGACGGACCATTCGGCGCCGTCAACCCATTCGACGCACCATCCTGATTCACCGCCGAACCCGCCACCACCGCCAACACCCGATGACCACGCCGACGCGCATCCGACAACCGCTCCAACAACACCAAACCAGCACCCTCGCCCCAACTCGTGCCGTCTGCGGCGGCGGCGAACGACTTCGAGCGGCCGTCGGCGGACAGGCCGTGCTGCCGCGAGAACTCCACGAAACTCGCCGGCGTGGCCATGACCGTCACCCCGCCCGCCAACGCCAGGTCGCACTCGCCCGACCGCAACGCCTGCGCCGCCAGGTGCATCGCCACCAACGACGACGAGCACGCGGTGTCGATCGACAGCGCCGGACCCTCCAAGCCCAGCAGGTACGACACCCGCCCGGACGTCACGCTCGTCGCCGTGCCGGTGGCCAGGTAGCCCTCGACGTCCCGCGAGACCTGGTCCACACCGCCCGCGTACCCGGACGCCCAGCTACCCGTGAACACCCCGGTCCGACTGCCCTGCAACGAGGTCGGGTCGATCCCCGCGTGCTCGAACGCCTCCCACGCCGTCTCCAGCACCAGGCGCTGCTGCGGGTCCATCGCCAACGCCTCACGCGGCGAGATCCCGAAGAACGCCGCGTCGAAGCCGCCCACGTCGGCCAGGAACCCGCCGGACCTGGTGTAGGTCGTGCCGGGTCCGCCGTCCGGGTCGTACAGCCCGGCCACGTCCCAGCCCCGGTCCGCGGGGAAGTCGCCGATCGCGTCCACGCCCTCGGACACGAGCCGCCACAGGTCCGCCGCCGAACCGACGCCACCGGGGAACCGACAGCCCATGCCGACCACCACGATCGGGTCGTCCGCGACCGCCGCCGCGACCGGCGCGACGGTCCGCCGTGCCGCGCCGAGCAGCACTTCCCGCAGGTAGTCGGCCAGTTTCGCCGGGGTGGGGTGGTCGAACGTCATGGTCGCCGACAACCGGGCGCCGACCGCCGCGGCCAGCCGGTTGCGCAGTTCCACGGCGGTCAGCGAGTCGAACCCGAGGTCTTTGAACGCCCGGTCGGCGGCGACACCGTCCGTGCGCCCGAGCACCGCCGCGCTGTGCGTGGTGATCAGCTCCACCAGGGCCGCGCGCTGCTCGGCTTCGGGCAACGCGCCGAGTTCCCGCGCCACCCCCGACGTCCGCGCGGGACGACGACGGGTCAGCGCACGCAGCACCGGCCGGTCGCCCAACGCGGACACCCGCAGCCCGGCGGCCACCACCGTCGGCTCGGGCGAGGTGAGGGCGGCGTCGAACAGGGCGAGGCCGTGCTCGGTGGACAGCGGCACGACCCCGGATCGCGTCAGGCGCCGCCGGTCGGCGTCGGCCAGCCGCCCGGTCAGACCGCTGTCCTGCGCCCACTGCCCCCACGCCACGGACACCGCGGCGAGGCCCTGCCGGCGGCGGTGTCCGGCCACCGCGTCCAGGTAGGCGTTGGCGGCGGCGTAGTTGCCCTGTCCCGCGCTGCCGAGCACCCCGGCGGCCGAGGAGAACAGCACGAACGCGCTCAGGTCGAGGTGCCGGGTCAGCTCGTGCAGGTGCCGGGCGGCGTCGGCCTTCGCGGCGCGCACGCCGGCGAGCCGTTCGGGGGTCAGCGACTCGATCACGCCGTCGTCCAGCACACCGGCCGCGTGCACCACGGCGGTGAGATCCCCGATCCCGTCCAGCAGCCCGGCCAACGCCTCCCGGTCGCCGACGTCGCACGCGGCCACGGTGACGTCCGCGCCGACGAGGTCGACGGGCGCGCCACCGGACCGGCTCACCAGCACGAGCTTCCGCACGCCGTGCGCGGTGACGAGGTGCCGGGCGACCAGCCGGCCGAGCGTGCCGGTGCCGCCGGTGATGAGCACCGTGCCGTCCGGGTCCAGCGGCGCCGGGACGGTCAGCACGATCTTGCCGACGTGCCCGGCCTGGCTCATGTGCCGGAACGCCTCCCGCGCCCGGCGGACGTCCCACGCGGTGATCGGCGGCACCCGCAGCTCGCCCGCCACGAGCAGCCGCACGACCTCCGCCAGCACCTCGCCGAGCCGCTCGGGGCCCGCTTCGGCCAGGTCGAACGCCCGGTAGCCGGGCACGTCGCGGACGTCGGCCTTGCCCATGTCGACGAACCGGCCGCCGTCGGCCAGCAACCGCAGCGAGGCGTCGGTGAACTCGCCGGCCAACGAGTTCAGCACCACGTCCACCCGCGGGAACCGCTGCTCGAACTCCAACGTCCGCGACGACGCGATGTGGTCATCGGCCACACCCAAGCCACGCAACACGTCCCACTTGCCGGGGCTCGCCGTCGCGAACACCTCCGCGCCGAGGCGCCGGGCGAGCTGGATCGCGGCCATGCCGACCCCACCCGCGCCCGAGTGGACCAGCACCCGGTCCCCCGGGCCGACCCGGCCGAGGTCCACCAAGCCGTACCAGGCGGTCAGGAACGCCACCGGCACCGCCGCGGCCTGCGCGAACGTCCAGTCGGCGGGCATCGGCGCGAGCACCCGGTGGTCGGCGACCGCGCTCGGTCCGAACGCGCCGGAGAGCAGCCCGAGCACCCGGTCGCCGACCCGCACCCCGGTGACGGCCGAACCGACCTCGGTGACCACGCCCGCGCCCTCGCTGCCGAGAGGAGCGGCGGTCGAGCCACCGGCGGGGCCGGCGATCGGACCGTAGACGTTCAGGGCGATCAGGACGTCGCGGAAGTTCATCCCCGCTGCCCGCACGCCGACCCGCACCTCGTGCGGCCGCAACGGGGTCGCCGCGGCCTCGGCGAACACCAGGTCGTCCAGGTTGCCGGTGCCCGGTTCCACCAGCGAGCCCGTGACGGCCGCGTGCGCGGTGGCCCGGACGAGCCGGGGCGCGTGCACCACGCCGCGTCGGACGGCGAGCTGGTCTTCGTCGTCGAGGACGACCGGCGGCGAGTCGTCGGTGTCCACGAGGGTGAAGCGGCCGGGGTGTTCGGCCTGCGCGGCGCGGACCAGGCCCCAGACGGCCGCGCCGTCGAGGTCGTCCACGTGGTCGCCGGGCGCGGCCGCCACCGCGTTGCGGGTGTGCACGACCAACCGCCCGTCGCCGTCCTCGGCGAGGAACGCCTGGAGCAGTGCCAGCGCTTCCTCGACCGAACCCGGCGCCACGACCCGGTCCGGTGTGGCCGCCTCGCCGTCGCGGCGGATCCAGCCCAGCTCGAACAGGGCGTCGTCGGCCTGCCGCGCCATCGGGCGGGTGGTGACCGAGCCGATCGTGACGACCGGCGCGCCGGAGTCGTCGGCGAGCGCGACGGTGTAGCCCCCGGTGGCCGTGCCCGACATCCTGACCCGGGCGGTGGACGCGCCGGTGCGGTGGACCGTGATCCCGGTGAGGGAGAACGGCAACCGCACCTCGCCGGTCTCCCCGGCCAGCAGCGCCAACGGTTGCAGGGCCGCGTCGAGCAGGGCGGGGTGCGTGCCGTAGCGGGCGGCGTCGTCCACGGCGACCTCGGCGAACACCTCGCCGCCCGCGCGCCACACCGCCCGCACGCCTTGGAACGCGGGACCGTGCTCGTACCCCGCGCCCGCCAAGGTGTCGTAGAGGTCCTGCACGTCGACGGGCCGCGCGCCGGCCGGTGGCCAGCTCGACGGGAACGCCGGTGCGGCGACCGGTTCGGCGGCGAGGGTGCCGGTGGCGTGCCGGACCCAGTCGTCCTGCCCCTGGGACCGCACCTCCACGGGGTGGCGGCCCGTGTCGTCCGCCGCGCCGACGACGACCTGCACCCGCACGGCCCCGTCGAGCACCAGGGGCGATTCGAGGACGAGCTCCTCGACCGTCGCGCAGCCGACCACCCCGGCCGCGTGCGCGACCAGTTCCACGAACGCCGTCGCGGGCAGCAGCACGGCGCCCAGCACCGCGTGGTCGGCCGCCCACGGGTGGGTGGCCGTGGACACCGCGCCGGTCAGCACCACGGCCCGGTCACCGGGCAGCTCGACGGACGCGCCGAGCAGCGGGTGGTCGACCGGGTCGAGGCCCGCGCCGGACACGTCACCGGAGCCTCGCGGCGCCAGCCAGAAGCGCTCCCGCTGGAACGGGTACGTCGGCAGGCCGGCCGCCGGCGACGGCGCACCCCAGTCGACGTCCACCCCCAGCACGAACAGCCGTGCGGCGGCGGCCAGGAAGTCGGCGCGCCCGCCCCGGTCACGGCGCAGCGTGCCGCACGTCGTGGCGTCCTGCTCCTCCAGCGCGGGCACCAGCACCGGGTGCGGGCTGATCTCCACGAACACCGGCGAGCCCTCGGCCAGCACCGCGCGGGCGGCCTGCTCGAACAGCACCGGCGCGCGCAGGTTGCGGTACCAGTAGTCGGCGTCGAGCCCGGCGGTGTCGATCACCTCGCCGGTGACCGTGGAGTGCAACGGGATCCGGGCGGACGACGGCGTGATGTCGGCGAGGTCGGCCAGCAGCCGGTCCCGGATGGCCTCGACCTGGGCGGAGTGGGCGGCGTAGTCCACCGGCAGGCGGCGGGCGCGGACGTCGTCGGCCGCGGCCAGCAGCTCGTCCAGCGCGTCGGTGTCGCCGGACACGACCACCGAGCCGGGCGCGTTGACCACCGCGACGGTCAGCCGCTCGCCCCACCGGGCCAGGTGGGTGGCGGCCCGGTCGGCGGACAGGCCGAGCGACACCATGCCGCCCCGGCCCGAGATCGCGACCAGGGCCTTGCTCCGCAGCGCGATCACCCGGGCGGCGTCCTCCAGCGACAACGCGCCCGCGACGTGCGCGGCGGCGATCTCGCCCTGCGAGTGGCCGATGACGAGGTCCGGCTCGACACCGACCGACTGCCACAGCCGCGCCAGCGCCACCATCACCGCGAACAACGCGGGTTGCACCACGTCGACGCGGTCCAGCCCGCCGCCGTTCAACACCTCGACCAGCGACCAGTCGACGTGCGGGGCCAAGGCCCGCTCGCACGCGTCGACCGCGTCGCGGAACACCGGCTCCGCCGCGTACAACTCGCGGCCCATCCCGACCCACTGCGCGCCCTGGCCCGGGAACACGAACACGGTCCGGTCGGCCGCGCCCGCCACCCCGGACACGACGTCCGAGCCGAGGATCGCCGCCCGGTGCGCGAACCTCGTCCGACCGGCCAGCGCCGGGCCGATGCGCACGTCCGGGTGGTCCGCCGCGAACTCCCGCACCCGCCGGACCTGCTCCCGCAGCGCCGGTTCGCTCTTCGCCGACACCAGCCAGGGCAGTTCGACGTCGGCGGTCGCCCCGGTCGGGTCCGGTGCCTGCTCCAGCACGACGTGCGCGTTGGTGCCGCTGATCCCGAACGACGACACCGCGGCACGCCGGGGACGTCCGGTCTCCGGCCACGCGACCGGTTCGGTGAGCAGCCGGATGTCCCCGGCCTCCCAGTCCACGTGCGGCGTCGGCTCGTCCACGTGCAACGTCCGCGGCAACCGCCCGTGCCGCAACGCCATCACCATCTTGATCACACCCGCGACACCCGCAGCCGCCTGAGTGTGACCGATGTTCGACTTCACCGAACCCAGCCACAGCGGCTCTGAACGATCCTGACCATAAGTCGCCAGAAGCGCCTGCGCCTCGATCGGATCACCTAGCGACGTGCCCGTGCCGTGCGCCTCGACCGCGTCCACATCGGACGGTTCTACGCCCGCGTTCGCCAGGGCCTGCCGGATCACCCGCTCCTGGGACGGCCCGTTCGGCGCGGTGAGGCCGTTCGACGCGCCGTCCTGGTTCACCGCCGTGCCGGCCAGCACCGCCAGCACCTGGTGGCCGTTGCGGCGGGCGTCCGACAGCCTTTCCAGCAACACCAGACCCGCGCCCTCACCCCAACTCGTGCCGTCGGCGGAAGCGGAGAACGGCTTGCAGCGACCGTCGGCCGCCAACCCGCGCTGCCGCGAGAACTCGGTGAAGCCGACCGGCGTCGCGATCACCGTCACGCCGCCGGCCAGCGCCAGGTCGCACTCACCCGTGCGCAGCGCCTGCGCCGCCAGGTGCATCGCCACCAACGACGACGAGCACGCCGTGTCGAGGGAGACCGCGACGCCTTCCAGCCCGAGCAGGTAGGCGATCCGACCGGACACCACGCTGGTCGCCGCGCCGGTGCCGAAGTACCCCTCGACCTCCGTGGGCGCGCCGTACCCGGAGGCCCAGATGCCGGTGAACACCCCGGTCCGGCTGCCGTGCAACGAGGTCGGGTCGATCCCGCCGTGCTCGAACGTCTCCCACGCGGTCTCCAGCAGCACCCGCTGCTGCGGGTCCATCGCCAACGCCTCGCGCGGCGAGATCCCGAAGAAGTCCGCGTCGAACCCCGCCACGTCGGTCAGGAAGCCACCGGAACGGGTGTAGCTGGTGCCTGCGTGATCGGGATCCGGGTGGTAGAGCCGGTCCAGGTCCCAGCCGCGATCGGTCGGGAAGTCCGTGATGGCGTCCACACCGTCCATCACCAACCGCCACAAGTCCTCCGGCGACTCCACACCACCGGGCAACCGACACCCCATACCCACGATCACGATCGGGTCGCCGTCCACCGCACGCACCACCGGCGCGACGACCTCCGCACGCGTGCCGACCAGCTCGCCGCGCAGGTAGTCGGCCAGGCGTGCCGGCGTGGGGTGGTCGAACGTGACCGTGGCGGGCAGCCGCAGGCCGGTGGCCGTGCCGAGGCGGTTGCGCAGCTCCACGGCGGTCAGCGAGTCGAACCCGAGGTCCTTGAACGGCTGCCGCGTGTCGACGGCGTCCGGCGAGGCGTGCCCGAGCACGGTGGCGGTGTTGGCCGTGACGACGTCGAGCACCACGGCGGTCTGCTCGGCCTCCGGCAGCGACCGCAGCCGGTCGGCCAGCGCACCGCGGTGCACCGGCCGCTTGCCGGGCTTGCGGCCCACCAGCCCGCGCAGGGCGGACGGCAGCAGGGGCGTGCGGGCCAGGGCGGGCAGGGTCAGCGCGACGGGCGCGACGGCGGCCCGGTCGGCGGCCAGCGCCGCGTCGAACAGGTCCAGCGCGTGCTCGGTGGTCAGCGGCACGACGCCGGCGCGGGTCAGGCGCTGCCGGTCGGCGTCGGAGAGGTGCCCGGTCATGCCCGACGCCTCGGCCCAGTACCCCCAGGCCAGCGAGACGGCGGGCAGGCCGAGGGCGCGCCGGTGCACGGCCAGGGCGTCGAGGAAGGTGTTCGCGGCCGCGTAGTTGGCCTGGCCGGGACTGCCCAGCACACCGGACGCGGACGAGAACAGCACGAACGCGGCCAGGTCGAGGTGCCGGGTCAGCTCGTGCAGGTGCCAGGCCGCCCGCGCCTTCGGCGCGAACACGTCGGCCACCTGCTGCGGCGTCAGCGCGGTGACCACGGCGTCGTCCAGCACGCCGGCCGCGTGCACCACGGCCGTCAGATCGGGGATCGACGCCACCAGGTCCGCGACCTGCTCGCGGTCCGACACGTCGCAGGCGACCACCCGCACGTCCGCGTCCAGCTCCGGGGCCTCGCCGCCGTTCCGACCGACCAGCACCAGTCGCCGCACGCCGTGCCGCGCGACCAGGTGCGCGGCCACCGCGCGACCGAGCGTGCCCAAGCCGCCGGTGATCAGCACCGTGCCGTCGAGGGCGGCGGGCAGGGTGAGCACGATCTTGCCGATGTGCCGGGCCTGGCTCATGTGCCGGAACACGGCCACCGCGTCGCGCACGCCCCGCACGTCGAGCGGCAACGGTGTCAGCACGCCGTCGGCGAAGGCCCGCAGCACCTCGTCGAGGATCTCCCCGAGCCGTTGCGGACCGGCGTCGGCGATCTCGAACGCCGTGTAGTCCACGCCGGTGTCGGCGCGGATGTCGGTCTTGCCCATCTCCACGAACCGGCCGCCGGGCGCGAGCAGGCGCAGGGACGCGTCGGTGAACTCGTCGGCCAGCGAGTTGAGCACCACGTCCACCTGCGGGAAGCGCTCCTCGAACTCCACCGTCCTCGACGACGCGATGTGGTCGTCAGCCACGCCCAAACCGCGCAGCACGTCCCACTTGCCGGGGCTCGCGGTGGCGAACACCTCCGCGCCCAGGTGCCGGGCGAGTTGGACGGCCGCCATGCCGACGCCGCCGGTACCGGCGTGCACGAGCACGCGGTCGCCCGCGCGGAGCCGCCCCAGGTCCACCAGGCCGTGCCAGGCGGTCAGGAACACCACCGGCGTCGAGGCCGCCCGCGCGAACGTCCAGTCGTCCGGCATCCGGGCGAGCACCCGCTGGTCGGCGACCGCGATCGGCCCGAACGCGCCCGGCACCAGGCCGAACACCCGGTCGCCCGGCCGGAACCGGTCGACGTCCGGCCCGACGTCGAGCACGACGCCCGCGCCCTCGCCGCCCATCAACGCCTCGCCGGGGTAGACGTCCAGCGCGATGAGCACGTCGCGGAAGTTCAGCCCGGCGGCACGCAGGGCGATCCGGACCTGGCCCGCCGCCAACGGCCCGGTCAGCTCCGGCCGGGGCACGAGCGCGAGGTCGTCGATGCTGCCGGTGCCGACGTCCTCCAGCCGCCACGGGCCCTCCGGCGTGGTGAGCGCGCGGTCCACCCGGACGAGCCGGGGCGCGAGCAGGACTCCCTTGCGCACCACCAGCTCCGACTCGTCGGCCAGCGCGCCGTCCCACGAGTCGTCCGCGTCGACCAGCACGAACCGGCCGGGGTGCTCCGCCTGCGCCGCCCGCACGAGACCCCACACCGCCGTGTGGGCCAGGTCGACCACGTCACCGGGCACGGCGGCGACCGCGTTGCGCGTGACGATCACCACCCGGTCCTGGTGGTCCTGGATGGCGGCCAAGACCTCTTGCACCGCCGCCAAGGCCGCCTCGGGGGCGTCACCGGGGTGGTTCGACACGTGGTGGCGGGTGTCGGCGGTGTCGTTCCCGGTCACCGGCGACCACTCGAGCTGGAACAGGTCGTCCGGGGTGTCGGCGAAGGCCCGGACCGCCAGGGACGCCACCGACGCGACCACGGTGCCGTCGGGGTCGGCGAGCGTGACCGCGTAGCTGTCGGGGCCGCCGGACAGCCGGACGCGCAGCACGGTCGCCTCGGTGGGGCGCAGCACCGCGCCGGAGAACGCGAACGGCAGCTTGGCCGGGCCGTCCGGGTGCAGCAGCGCCAATGGGTGCAACGCGGCGTCGAGCAGCGCCGGGTGGACGGCGAAGCGCTCCCCGGCGGGCACCTCGACCTCGGCGTGCACCTCGTCGCCGACCCGCCACGCCGCCGTGACGCCTTGGAAGGCCGGGCCGTAGTCGTAGCCGAGGGCGGCGAACGCGTCGTAGAGGTGGGTGACGTCGAGCGGTTCGCCGTTCGGGGGCCACGGGGTCGCGCGGGCGGGTTCCGGGGCGTCGCCGAGCGTGCCCGTGGCGTGCCGGACCCAGTCGTCGGCGTGGGAGTGCACGGTGACGGTGCGCAGGCCCGAGTCGTCCGGCGCTCCGACGACGACCTGGAGCCGTACCACGTCCTGGTCGAGGACGAGCGGCGTCTCCAGCACCAGCTCCCGCACCGCGGGCGCGCCGACCTTGCTCGCGGCGAACGCGGCGAGTTCCAGGAACGCCGTGCCGGGCAGCAGCACGGACCCGCGCACGGCGTGGTCGGCCAGCCACGGGTGCGTGGACAGCGACACCTTGCCGGTGAGCGCCGCGCCGCCGTCGGGCAGGTCCACCACGGTGGTGACCAGCGGGTGGTCGCCGGTCTCGGCCGCGGTCGGCCGCAGCCAGAACCGCTGCCGCTGGAACGGGTAGGCGGGCAGGGGCGCGGGGGTGATGCCCGCCGGGATGCGCCAGTCGACCTCGACGCCCCGGACGTGCAGGCGGGCCAGCGCCGCGCGGAACTCGTGCGGCTGGTCCCGGCGCAGGGTGCCGGTGACCAGGACGTCCTGCCGGTCGGCCGTCTCCTCGACCGCCGACGTCACCACCGGGTGCGGGCTGACCTCGACGAACACGCCGTGGCCGTGGTCGAGCAGGGCGCGCGTGGCGTGGTCGAACCGGACCGGCTCGCGCAGGTTGCGGTACCAGTAGTCGGCGTCGAGGTCGGTGGCGGGCGCGCCGGTGACCGTCGAGTACAGCGGGATCGCGGCGGGTCGCGGGGTGATGCCGGCCAGGTCGTGCCGGAGCCGGTCGCGGAGGGCCTCGACCTCGACCGAGTGGGCGGCGTAGTCGACCGGGAGCGCGCGGGCGCGGAGGTCGTCGGCGGCGCAGGCGGCGAGCAGCTCGGTCAGGTCCCGGGTGTTGCCGGAGACGACGACCGCGCCGGGCGCGTTGACGACGGCGACGGTGAGCCTGCCCGCCCACCGTTCGAGGTAGGAGTCGGCACGTTCCGGCGACAGCGCGACCGACACCATGCCGCCGTGGCCGGCCAGCGACACCAGGGCCTTGGCCCGCAGGGCGACGATCTTCGCGGCGTCCTCCAGCGACAGGATGCCCGCGACGTGCGCGGCGGCGATCTCGCCCTGGGAGTGGCCGACGACCGCGTCCGGGACCACGCCGTGCGCGCGCCACAGCCCGGCCAGCGCCACCATCATGGCGAACAGGGCGGGCTGGACCACGTCGACGCGGTCGAGCGCGCCGTCGCGCAGGACGTCGACCAGCGACCAGTCGACGTGCGGCGCGAGGGCTTCGGCGCAGGCGTCGAGGTGGGTGCGGAACACCTCCGACGTCTCGTACAGCTCGCGGCCCATGCCCGGCCACTGCGCGCCCTGGCCGGGGAACACGAACACCGTCTTGCCCGGGACGCCCACCTCGCCGGTGATCAGGCCGGGTGCGCCGACGCCGGCGGCCAACGCGTCCAGCCCCGCGCGGTCCAGCACGACGGCGCGGTGTTCGAAGTGGGTGCGGTTCGCGAGGGCTCGGGCCACGTTCGCGGCGGGGGCGTCGACCGCCTTGAGGCGTTCGGCTTGGACCCTCAGGGCTTGTGGGGTGCGCGCGGACACCGGCCACGGCAGGTCGACGTCCACTGTGGACGGTTCTTCGGCCGGCACGTGCTCGAGGATGACGTGGGCGTTGGTGCCGCTGATGCCGAACGAGGAGACGGCGGCGCGACGGGGGCGGTCGGCCCGCGGCCACGGCGTCGGCTCGGTGAGGAGGGAGACGTTGCCCGCCGTCCAGTCCACGTGGCCGGTGGGCCGGTCGACGTGCAGCGTGCGCGGCAAGGAGCCGTGCCGCATCGCCATGACCATCTTGATCACGCCCGCGATGCCGGCGGCGGCCTGGGTGTGGCCGATGTTCGACTTGATCGAGCCGAGGCGCAGCGGCTCGGACCGGTCCTGGCCGTAGGTGGCCAGCAGGGCCTGTGCCTCGATCGGGTCGCCGAGCGTGGTGCCGGTGCCGTGCGCCTCGACGGCGTCCACGTCCGACGGCTCCAGGAGGGCGTTCGCCAGGGCCTGGCGGATGACGCGTTCCTGGGACGGCCCGTTGGGCGCGGCCAGGCCGTTGGACGCGCCGTCCTGGTTCACCGCGCTGCCGCGCACCACGGCGAGGACGCGGTGGCCGTTGCGGCGCGCGTCGGACAGGCGTTCCAGCAGCACCAGGCCCGCGCCCTCGGACCAGCTGGTGCCGTCGGCGGCGTCGGCGAAGGACTTGATCCGCCCGTCCGGCGCGAGGCCGCGCTGCCGGGCGAACTCCACGAACCCGGCCGGGGTGGCCATGACCGTGACGCCGCCGGCCAGCGCCAGCGTGCACTCCCCGGCGCGCAGCGCCTGCGCGGCCAGGTGGATCGCGACCAGCGACGACGAGCAGGCCGTGTCCACCGACACCGCCGCGCCCTCCAGGCCGAGCAGGTAGGACACGCGGCCGGAGGTGGTGCTGGTGGCGATGCCGGTGGCGAGGAAGCCCTCCAGGTCGGGCGGCGGCTGGGCGGCGTAACCCGAGGACCACACGCCGGTGAACACGGCGGTCCGGCTGCCGCGCAGCGAGGTCGGGTCGATGCCCGCGTGGTCGAACGTCTCCCAGGCCGTCTCCAGCAGCACGCGTTGCTGCGGGTCCATCGCCAACGCCTCGCGCGGCGAGATGCCGAAGAACCCGGCGTCGAACCCGGCGCCGTCGGCGAGGAAGCCGCCGGACCGCGCGTAGGTCGCGCCGGGGGTGCCCGGGTCCGGGTCGTAGGGGACGTCCCAGCCCCGGTCGGTCGGGAAGTCGCCGATCGCGTCCACCCCGTCGGCGACCAGCCGCCACAGGTCGTCCGGCGACTCGACGCCGCCCGGGTAGCGGCAGCCGATGCCGACGATGGCGATCGGCTCGCGGGCGGCCTCCTCCACCTCGGCCAGGCGCTTGCCCATCACCCGCAGGTCGGCCGTGGCGCGCTTGAGGTAACTGCGGAGCTTGTCTTCGTCGGCCATGAACAGCTACTCCCCCGCGGTGCGGTGCTCGCCCGATCGGATGACCTGGGTCCTGCGGTGCTCGTCGTCGAGGATGCTGAACAGCTCGCTGTCGGTGGCGTCGTCCAGGTCGTCCTCGGGCTTGGTGCGTTTGGCGGTCCACGACGCCAGCAGCGCCTCCAGTCGTGCGGCGATGGCGTCGTGGTCGGCGTCCTCGGTCCGGTCCAAAGTGGACTTCAGTTGGTCGAGCTCGGCCAGCAGCGGGTCGGGCGCGCTCGCGGCCAGCCGTTCCCGCAGGTGCTCGGCGAGCCGGGCGGGCGTCGGGTGGTCGAAGGTGAGCGTGGCGGGCAGGCGCAGCCCGGTCGCCGCGTCGAGCTGGTTGCGCAGCTCCACGGCGGTCAGCGAGTCGAACCCGAGGTCCTTGAACGCCCGGTGCGGGCCGACGGCGTCGGTGGACGCGTGGCCGAGCACCTGGGCCGCGGCGCGCCGGACCAGGGCCAGCACGTCGTGCGTCGGCTCGACCCGGGGCGGGGCGGTCGGGCGGGTCCGGACCAGCGACCGGTCCGCCGCGCGGCGGTCGAGTCGGACCGGCGCCAGCACCGGTTCGCCCGCGGTGAGGGCGGCGTCGAACAGGGCCAGGGCCTCGTCGGTCGCCATCGGGAGCACGCCCGCCTTCGCCACCCGGCGCCGGTCGGCGTCGGTGAGCTTGCCCGTCATGCCGCTGGTCCGCGCCCACGGTCCCCAGGCCAGGGACACGGCGGGCAGGCCGTTGGCGTGCCGGTGGGTGGCCAGGGCGTCGAGGAAGGTGTTCGCGGCGGCGTAGTTGGCCTGCCCCGGCCCGCCCAGCACGCCCGCGGCCGAGGAGAACAGGACGAACGCCTCCAGGTCGCCGGCCAGCTCGTGCAGGTGCAGCGCGGCGGCGGCCTTGGGCTCCCAGACCGCGGCGAACCGCTCGGCGTCCAGCGACTGCACGACGGCGTCGTCCAGCACACCGGCCGTGTGCACGACCGACGTGACGGGGTGCTCGGCCAGCAGTCTCGCCACGGCGTCGCGGTCGGCCACGTCGCAGGCGACGACCGTGACGTCGGCCCCGGCGAGGTCCGCGAGCAGGTCGGCGACGCCGGGCGCGGCGGGCCCGCGTCGGCTGACCAGGACCAGCCGCGTGACGCCGTGGGCGGCGACCAGGTGACGGGCGACCGCGGCGCCGAGCACGCCCGTGCCGCCGGTGATCAGCACCGTGCCGTCCGGGCCGAGGGTGGACGGCAGCGGCGCGAACTCCGCGCGTTCCAGGCTGGGCACGTGGACGCGGCCGGCTCGGACGGCCAGCTGCGGCTCGTCGCCGGCCACGACTGCCGGCCCGTCCGTGTCGACCAGCACGAACCGCCCGGGGTGCTCGGAGGCGGCGGAGCGGACCAGGCCCCACACGGCGGCGGCCCGGAGGTCGGTCACGTCCTCGCCCCGCACCGACACCGCGCCGCGCGTCACCACGACGAGCCGGGCCGAGCCGTCGTCGTCGGCGGCGGCGTCGGCGGCCAGGAACTCCTGCACCACACCCAGGGTCTCGACCGGGTCGGTGGCGTGGTGGAGCCGGTCGGTTCGCCCGGCGGGTCCGGCGGCGGCGTCCGTTCCGTGCCAGGCGACCCGGTAGAGGGACTGCCGGCGAGGTGCCGACTGCGGGGCGCGCAGGGTCAGCGACTCGATGGCCGCGATCGGTTCGCCGGCCGGGCCGACCAGGCCGACCCGGTAGGTCTCGGGTCCGGTGGCGGTGAGCTTCACGCGTGCCGAGGTGCGACCGGTCGACCAGACCGTGACGCCGGTGAACGAGAACGGCACCTTGGCGCGGTCGTCGGCGATCGTGACGGCTTGCAGCGCGGCGTCCAGCAGCGCGGGGTGCAGGGTGAACCGATCGCCGTCGGTGGCGGCGAGCCGGACGTCGGCGTAGAGGTCGTCACCGTGCCGCCGAACGGCGTGCAGGCCCTGGAACGTCGGGCCGTACTCGAAGCCGGCGTCGGCCAGGGTGTCGTAGAAGCCGGTCAGGTCGACCGGTTCGGTGTCCGGCTCCGTCCACGGCACGGGGGCCGCGCCGGCGCCGAGCACACCGGTGGCGTGCCGCAGCCAGTCGCCGTCCGACCTGGAGTGGATCGCGACCGCACGTCGTCCGGCCTCGTCGGGCGCGCCGACCGTGACCCGCACGTCGACCGCCCCGGCGAGCACCAGCGGCGCCTCCAGCGCCAACTCCTCGACCGCCGGGCAGTCGACCTGACCACCCGCCCGCAACGCCAGTTCCACGAACGCGGCACCCGGCAGCAGCGCGGAACCGAGCACGGTGTGCTCCGCGAGCCAGGGCTGGGCGGCCGGGGACAGCTGCCCGGTCACCACCACGCCCTGGTCGTCCGCCAACTCCACCACCGCGCCCAACAACGGGTGGTCGACCGCGGCGAGCCCGGCGCCCGTGACGTCCGTCGACGCCGCGGGCACCAACCAGAACCGCTCGCGCTGGAACGCGTAGGTGGGCAACTCGACGTGCGCGGTCGGCAGGGTCCATTCGGCACCGGCCACCCACAGCTTGCCGAGCGCGGCGAGCACCCGTTCGGGCTCGTCGTGCCCCCGCCTCATCACCCCATTCGGCACCAACGTGGGATGCGGCCCGACCTCCAGGAACGCCGTCACACCATGGGCACGCAACCACTCCACACCATCGGCAAACCTCACCGACCCCCGCACCTGACGCACCCAATACCCAGCGTCGAACACCGTGCCTGCGGAAGGGTCCCCGCCCAGGGGATCCCTGTTTTCAACGCTACCCGAACGGTCCGACAACACGGTCGACACAATCGGGATCTGTGGATAACCGAACGACAACCCCTCCACCACCCGCGCGAACTCCGCCAGCATCGGGTCCATGTGAGCCGAGTGGAACGCGTGGCTCACCGCCAGCCGCCGCGTCTCGTGACCCAAGGTCTCCCACAAGTCCGCGACCTCCAAGACCGCGTCCTCGTCACCCGAGATCACCACCGCCTCGGGCCCGTTGACGGCCGCGATCTCGACACCCTCGGGCAGCGTCTCCGCCACCTCCGCCGCGGCAGCCCGGATCGACACCATCGCCCCACCCGGCGGCAACTCCTGCATCAACCGACCCCGCGCCAACACCAACGTGCACGCATCATCCAAACTCAACACACCCGCAACATGCGCGGCGGCGATCTCACCCACCGAATGCCCGATCAGATAATC
>NZ_JBEOVG010000140.1:0-16425 GCF_040295345.1 Actinosynnema sp. NPDC002837 | reverse complement strand
CCGGCGGCCCCTGCCACCGGGGCGATCGCGCATTAGCCTCGGGAACGTGGTCCGGTTATCGCCAGTCATCACCAGGTCCGCACCGGAGGACTTCGACCTGTGGCCGGTGTCCGGCGACGGCGGCTGGCTGCACCTGGACGGGACCGTGGGCCAGGACGAGGTCGGCGCGGTGCTCTGCACGATGTACCTGCACAGCGGCGGCCGGGACGCGCGCACCGCGGCCGCGGCGGTGCACGAGCTGATCGGCTTCGACACCCTGTACGGGCGCGGCGGGCTGCTGCTCGACGGCGGTGGCGGCGTGCGCGCCGAACCCGGTGGCACGGACCTGTTCGAGTGGCGCACGTGGCTGCACGCGCTGCACCGCGCGCCGGTCGACCTCGGCCACCCGCCCGCGCCGTGGGTCGAGTACGTCGGCGCGGACGTGGTCCGCGTGTGGGTGGACGAAGGACGCGACGTGCCGCACGTGGACCTGTCCCGGACCGCGCTGCCCGCGATGCTGCGCGCCGCGCAGCGCGACCTGGTCGACTTCCTCGGCCCGCTGCGCAGCTGGGCGGGCGTCCACTCACCCCACCAGGCGGAACTCCTGGTGGCGAGCGTGGACGCCGGCCTGCAGATCACCGAGCCGTTGCCGCTGTAGCGGGCGCGGTCCGATCAGGCGTCCGCCCGTCGGGTGAAGTAGATCTTCCCGTCCGGGTGGCGCGTGAACGCCATGATCCCGGTGCCGTTGCCGGTGGCGTAATCGGTGACCGCCATCCCGTTCGTCTTGACGGCGCCGGAGACGAGGGTCCAATCGCCTCCCGAAGCGGTCGACTTGCAGCGCAGGTTGTCGGCCAGGTCCGCGGCGAACGCCAGCGATTTGCCGCGCGGCACGGCCGGTGCTCGTTTCGACAGCAGTGCCGGCTGTATCGCCGACCACGGGGCCGAATTGTCCACCGTGCCGTTCACGATGAAATGCGGCATGTGGTAGAGCTGACTGTCCTCGCCCCGGCGGACCAAGCTCAGCTCGTCGCCGAGGCCGGGGCGGAAAGCGGCTACCTGCTGATCGCTCTTGCCCGGTGCGCTGAGGAATTTCGGGACGGTCCACGACGTGGGCGAACCGTTGCCGCCCTTGCCCGTGGCCCGCAGCCAGCCGATCGACCCGTCCAGGGCGGCGGTGAAGAAGACGTACAGGTGATCGGTGGTCAGGCCGCCCTGCGGGAAGTCCACTGCGCACGGCCGGCCGCTGTTCTGGGTGCCCGGCACGAAGCTCCACGTCGGGAAGGTCCCCTGCCAGCGGGTGTTGCTGTAGATCGAGAAGTTCGGGGTCATGCCGAACAGGTGCAGGCCGTCCTCCCAGCTGACCGCGCTGAGCGACACGACCTGCTGCCCGGCCGCCACCGGCTGCCAGGCGTCCCACGATAAACCGGCATCACCCGATCTTGTCCAGTGCGCTTGCTTCGCGACGCCGTCCACGGCGAAAAGATATACTTTGTTGAAGTGGTCCACTGCGGCCAGCGCATTGTTTCCCGCGCCGTTCGGCTGATTTCCGGGCACGACTGCCCAGCCCGTCCAGGCCACGATGATCTCCTTGGGCTACCGGGGTAATCGGAATTCGCCCGTGTGACTCTGCCAGAGCTGTCGGTGGGTGTCGTCCTCGGAACGAGTGAAGCGAAGTCCTCGTTCAGCGGCAGGAGCGCGTCGTCGCCCTGTCGTCGTGCTCGGCGGCGACCACCGTCACCGCCGAGCACGGGATCACGACCATCCGGTTCCGGGATCCCGCCCGCGACCCGGTGGACGTCCGTGGTGGACGCGCTAGCGCACGCAGTCACCGTCCTGCGGCGTCCGGCCGGGCTTCTGGGTCTCCGTGGCGGGCAGCGGCACGGAGAAGCCGCCGGTGGGAGCGCCGGTGGCGCCGTCGGCGAAGAACCCCGCCAGGAACTCCCGCACCGCGGCCGGGTCGACCGACAGGGCCTGGCCCTGCTCGGAGTCGACCACCTCGCCGAGCGGGACGATCGCGGTCCGCACGGTCGGGGTGAGCCGCGCGGCGAACTCCACCAGGTTCCACCCCGGGTCGACGCGCAGGTGCCGCGCCGCCACCCGGGCCAGGTCGGCGACCTGCGCGGGGTCGCTCGCGACCACCTTCTTCGCCAAGGCGCGCAGGAACGTCTGCTGCCGCACGATCCGGTCCAGCTCGCCGTTCTCGAGGCCGTGGCGCTGCCGCAGGAACGCCAGCGCCTGCGCGCCCGAGAGCGACTGCGGCCCGGCGCGCAGGTCGGCGCCGGAGAGCGGGTCGCGCGACGCGCGCTTGAGGCAGACCTCGACGCCGCCGACCGCCTCGGACAGCGTGCTGAACGCGGCCATGTCGACCGACGCGTAGTGGTCGACCTCCACGCCGGTCAGCGCCTCGACGGTCCGGGTGAGCGACTCCACGCCGGCCTCGTCGCCGTCACGCCCCTCGGCCTCGGCCGCCTGGTGGGCCCGCGCGTACGCCGAGTTCAGCTTCCCCTGGCCGACGCCGGGGATGTCGACCAGGGAGTCGCGGGGCAGCGACGCCGCGCTGACCGCGCCGTCGGCGCCGACGCGCGCCAGCACGACGGAGTCGGTGTTCGCCGACCCGTCCAGGCCGATCAGCAGCACGGTCTGCGCGGTCGCCGGCGGTGCGGCCGGGTCGACCTGCGACGGCGCCGCGCTCCGGTCCACGGCCAGCGGCACGATCACCGCGACGGCCGCGGCGACGGCGGTCAGCCCGGTCGCGGCGAACAACGCGAGGGGACGCCGCCGGGACCGCGCGCCGTGCAGGTTCGCCAGCACGGTCCGGTGGTCGACGGCCTGGTCGGCCTCGGCCGCGATCGCCTCGCGGATGAGGGCTTCCTGCCGGGTGTCGGTCATCGCAGCACCTCCGAGGGCGTGTTCTCGTTGACCCGCAGCGTGTGCAGCGCGCGGGAGATGTGGCTGCGGACGGTTCCCTCCGCGCAGCCCAGGATTTCGGCGATCTCGGCGTCGGTGCTGTCCTCGTAGTAGCGCAGCACCAGCGCGGCCCGCTGCTTGCGCGGCAGCACGGCGATCCGGGCGCGCATCTCGTCCCGTTCGGCGTGGCGCACGGCCGGGTCGGCGACCGAGGGCGCGAGGTCGTCGAGCACGACGTGGGTCGAGGACACGTCCCGGGCCGCCCGGCGGCGGCGCCACGACAGGTACTCGTTGGTCACCATCCGCTTGACGTACAGGTAGGGCACGTCGACCGCGCCGATCCGCGCCCACTTCTGCCGCGCGCGCAGCAGCACGTCCTGGACGATGTCCTGGGCCAGGTGCTTGTCGCACGTCAACGCCGTGGCGTAGCGCAGCAGTCGATCAAGACGCTCGGTGACGAACTGGTCGTAGTCGGCCGGCACGTCGCCCCTTTCCTCCGCTGTCGGTTTCCGTTGCGGACGGGAAACCCTTCAGAGGACGTCTCACGTTGAGCCACTTGGGTGTGATCTCCGACACATGTCGTCCATCGCCCCTCATTCGGGTGGTCGGGATCGAGGGACGGGCGTCCTGTCGAAGATCAACGTGCACCTGCCGGGCGAACCGGCCTCGCAGGACGCGGCGGGGTCCCAAGCTCACATCCGCCGGGCGTGGGCGGTGACGAGTCGGGCCGCTTCGTGCCGGCGAGTCACAGCATGAGCGTTTTGAGCGTGGACCCGACCCTGCGAGTTGCCGGCGGTCACGGCGCCCACCTTCGACACTTCGGACACGCCGAAGAACCTGGAGCGGTTCGGTCGCCGTCGGTGCCCGCTCCGCGCAGGAAGTGGTCGGGCGGCGTTTCCGCCGGTGGTGGCCATGCCGGGCCCGGTCCTCGTGCGGCCCGCTCGATCCGGACCACGACCTCCGGGAGCAGCGGTGGGCCGCCGGCGCGGCGCTGGGGCGGTCGGCCGGGCCGGCCTCGCCGGAACGGCGATCGTCACAGCCGGGTGACTCCGCAGTGGCTACGCCGCACCGGGGTCGGCGATCATCGGGACGGCGTGGTTTGCCGGTTTGTGCGCATGAGGTTTCAAGGTCGTCGCTATCGTGACGTCGGCTTGGGGGTCTGGATGATCGATGCTTCACCCGACGACGGGGTTGAGAGTCGTGCCGCGACGGCGAACACGCAGAGCGGTGCGGCGGGCAACGTCGTGCAGGCACGGGACATCCACGGCGACGTCCGGCTGGACACGCCTTCACTGCCGCGTTCGTGGGCGCCCGCCGCGGTGCTCGCCGTGGCGGTGATCGTCGGAGCGTTGATCATCGCCTGGCCGAGGTCGTCGGACGAGCCCGCGACCGGTGCGCCCGCGGAGTTGGGTGTAGTGGTCGACATGTCCCACAACGACCAGGCCCCGTGGGGGTACGTCTCCGAGTCCCCCGACTTCCCCGGCCGCGCCATCGTCCGCCGACTGGCCGAACCGATGGCCGCGGTGGATCGTGACCTGGTGCGGGAGATCCGCACGTCGGACGGGGCGATCAGCCTCCACCGCCACCTGATCCGGCTGCACCTGGTGGGCCCCGTCGGGGGCACGAGGGTGACTGACATCCGGCCGGTCGTCCGGCGGACGGCACCGCCGCCCTCCGGAAGCCTCGTCCACGTGCCGCCCCAAGGCAGTGAGGAGTCCTCGGAAGTACTGCTGCTGCTGGACGAGGGGTTCCCGGTGCTGCAGAGCTCCGAACCGATGCCGTCACCCCCGCCGGGCGAGGCGGGCCGTCGGATACCCACTGGCCCGTACTTCCCCGGGCACACGATCAACCTCGCCGCCGGTGAAACGCATGAGGTCGTGCTGACCACCATTGCGCGGTCCCGCAGTTACGAGTACGACCTCACGATCACCCATCAGACCGGGACCGAGATCCGGGAGACCGTGGTCGACAACAACGGCCAACCGTTCCGGGTCGCCGGTCGCTCGTGCAGCAGCGAACACGTCGCGAGCTACCAAGCCGCCTATGGGTTGGTCACGGGCTTGAGCGTGGTCGCCGAGTTCGACCCCGCTCGCATCGATCTCGGCCCGATCCGCTGCTGATGACCACGCCCGACGCCAACCGCAACCGGCTCGTGGTGAGCATCGTTGCCGCCGTGCTGATCATCCTGGCCGCCCTGGCCGTCCGTTCCTCGCTCGACTCCCCGGACACCGGGCAAGGACAAGCGCCAACGACCACGACACCGTCGTCGACGACCACCCCGCCCGCCGGCCGGACGTGCGGCGAGATCAAGAGCGTGGACGCGGACGGCCGACCGGTGCCCGCGGCCCTGCTCGCCCAGGCCCGCGCGATTCACGAGGCAGCGTGTCGAACGGACCCCCGCACATTGCTCGACATCCTCACCTCACCAGGCCACGAGCTCCCCGAACCGACCCTCGAACGACTGCAGACAGACCCCGGGGCCAGGGCATCCCTCGCCCTCACCTTGGAAACGGCTCCACGCACGAACCAGGGCGGCCACACCTACTGCGCGCCAACCGGCGCCGCTGCGGTCTTCGGACGCGGAACCCATGACCGCCCGGGTGGCCTGACAGCGTTCACCACACGGCCCACTGGCATGACCGAAGGACTCTGCCCAGCTTGACGGCACGTCCAGGCCGCTGACCACCTACCTGGTTCGTCGGCACACCTCGCCCACGGTGCGCAGGGCGCGGCGGTGTGTGAGGAGCGAAGCAACAGGTGGGCGCCGCAGCGAGGCCGTCAGCTTGACCACAGGTCGAGGTTTCGGCGGACGCGGGCGGTTTCCGGGTGGTCGTCGCCGTGGACGGCCCGCATGTCGCGGAGCAGGGCGGTCAGGATCGTCGTCGCCGTCGCGCGGTCTCCGGATTCGCCGACCACCGTGGCCAGGTTGTGGCGCGACGCCAGTGTCGTGGGGTGGTCAGCGCCGAGGGTTCGGGCCAGTTCCGGTACCAGCGCGCGCAGGTGGCCGGGATCGCCGGCTCGTCCTTGCCAGAACGCCAGGTTGGCGCGGACGGCCAAGAGCTCCGGGTTGTCGGGGCGACGGTGTGCCGACAAGGAATCGGCGACGACGGCAAGGGCGTCGACCGCGGTGGTGTGGTCGCCCGTCGTGCCTGCCCAGTGCGCGAGCTCCATGTGCCAGTGGTGGGTGTCCTCGTGGTGAGGGCCGTTGACGCGGAGGCTGGTCGCGGCGAGGGCTTTGCAGGTGGCGGCAGCGGCGCGTGCGTCGCCGGCGCGACCGAGCCACCGGGCGAGTTGGGCGCGGGCCTGGATCGTCTGCGGGTGGTCGACGCCGGACAGGCGTTCACGCTCGGCGGTGACCTTGGTGAACAGCATCGCGGCGGCTGCCGGGTCGCCGTCCTCGCCCCGGGCGTCGGCGAGGTTGTGGAAGGCGGCGATGGTGTCCGGGTGCTCGTCGCCCTGGACCCGCAGTCGGTCGGCGGCAAGTCGTTCGAAGGCAGCACGTGCGGCACGCGTGTCGCCGGCGGCGCCGAGGAACGACGCCGCGTTGTTGCGCGCGGTCAGGGTGTCCGGGTGGTCGGGACCGACGACCTCGGCCAGGTCCTCGGCGATCGCGGTCATCTCCCGGGCGGCGGCCGCCGGGTCGGTGCGCCCGCGTGCCTGCGCGAGGTTGGTCCGGGTGATCAGGGTGTGGGGGTGGCGTGGACCGTGGCTGCGGGTCAGGTCGGTGACGAGGTCGGTGAACTCCGCGACCGCTCCGGCGTGATCACCGGCTTCCGATCGCTGCAACGCGAGGTTGTTCCGCGCGCTGAGGACCTGGGGGTGTTCCTCGCCGAGTGCCTCGGTGAGGCGACCGAGCACGGCGGCCGAGTCCTCGGCGGACGCCGTCCACGTCGCCAACTCGTGTCGAGCGCCCAGCACGTCGGGGTCGCCCGGGTCGGCCGCGCGTGGGTGTTGCGTTAGCAGTTCGGTGAGCAAGCGGACCGCGCCCGCGACGTCGCCCGCCTTGCCGACCCAGTGGGCGTGGCCGACGCGCAACGTCAGGGAGAGCGGGTGGTGCGGGCCGAAGCGGCGCTCGTGCTCGGCCACCACCTCGCCCAGTTCCCGGGCCGCCTGGGCGGCTTCTCCGAGCGCGCCCCGCGCCTGGGCCAGGTTGAACCTGGTCTGGAGTGTGTCGGGGTGGTCGGCGGGTAACCGCCGCAAGCGCTCCAGCAGGACGTCGCGCAGCCGGGCCATGGCCGCGGCGGACCGGTCGAGGTTCGCGCGCGCCGTCACGGCGTCCACGTGCGCGCGGTCGGTGTCGGGGTGGTGCGGTCCCAGGTGGTCCAGGGAGAGGGAGTGCAGCCGGTCGGCGAACTCCGCCGCGGCCCGCGCTTGGCCGGCGGCGAAGTAGCTCGGGCCGACGTCGGTCAGCAGGGGGTGCAGGCCACCTCCCCACAGCGCGGGGCCCGCGTTGCCCAGCAGGCGCTCCGCGTTGGCGCGCAGGGCTCTGGACTCGTCGCGATCACGTTCGACGGCGGGCCAGAGGTCGTGCAGCGCCCCCGCGGCGCTCATCGCCGACGCGGCGAACCGGGTCTGGTCCGCCCGCTCGAGGTGCTCCCTCGTCGCCCGCTGGACGAGCACGTGCGTGCGCACCGCGCGGTGCGGGTCGGCGCTATCCAGGTCCAGCAGGCTCAGCCTGCTCAGGTTGCCCAACGCGGTCACGGCGTCGTGCTCGTCCACGGGCGACCCGGCGGCCACCGAGAGGAACTCGCGGCTCAGCTGGTGGGTGAACACGGACCTGGGCATCCCGTCCGGGTCGAGCAGCGCGGCCAGCTCCAGCGTCGGTCGGGCCAGGCCCGGCGGGGTCAGCCGGTCGGCCAGCTCCACCGACAGGGACCAGGTGACGGCCACGGCGGCGTGGTAGTCGTCCGGCGGCGGGTCGGCGGGCAGCAACCGGGCCAGGGTGCGCCGGCGGTCGGCGAGCAGGTTCAGGTACTCCTCGCAGGTCAACAGCGGTTGGTGGGCGAGGTACGCGGCGGCGTGGGCCAGTGCGAGCGGCAGGTGGCCCAACTCGGCCGCCAGTGACCAGAGCGTGCCCACCCCGTCGGTCGTCACCCGGTCGGGCAGGCGCGCGACGAGGTAGGAGAGGGACTCCTCCGCCGTGTAACAGCCAAGCTCGACGGTCCTGCGGCCCGGTCCGGACAGCGCCGCGTCGCGGCGCCGGGTCGTGACGACGGTCGTGCCGGCCGCGTCGACCGGTGGCCACAGCCCGGCGAGGTCGGCCGGGTCGCGCACGTCGTCCAGGACCAGCAGCCACCGCCGGTCACCCGCCAGCCACCCCAGCAGCCGGCGCGCGCCCGCCTCGGCGTCGGGATCGTGCCGGCCGTCGAGGTCGGCGGCCAGCGCCGCGAACCCCGCGACCACTTCCGCTCGGGACCGCGCGGGCAGCCACGCCACCAGGTCCGCCTCCCGACGTCCCCAAACACCCATGGCCAAGTCGACGGCCAGCTGGGTCTTGCCCACGCCGCCGAGCCCGGTCAGCACCACCATCCGGTCGTCCGGCCACGACAGCGGCCGGCGCTGGAAGCAGTGCGCCAGAGGCGGGAACGCGCCCCAGCGGTGCGGTAGCGGCAGGGGATCGCGCGGCGCGGCGTAGATGTTCACGTCACCGCTGATCACGCCGGCCTGCACCACCGAGTGCGCCACCCCGAAGAACCGGTTGCCGTAGAACCCGTCCGCTGTGCTCACCGATCACCCCTCGCCGTCGCGACCGCCCGAACCGGCCTGTCCCGGGCGCGGCCGTCGGAGAACACCCGCCCTGGATCACATCGCTCCAGTCCTCGTGATGTGACACCGGACCCGAAGGACCACGACGCTCGCCGACGCCGATGCGACCTCGGGTCGTCAGGCACCCGCGCAGATCCGGCAAGTCGACGTTCTTGGCTCGCCGTGCCGCGCGGGGCGAGGTCGTGCTTTGCGGGACGTCCGGCGCGTGGCGCGGCCCGGTCGCGACAGGCCGTGTGGGCGGACCGGCAGGCTCGGCGCGCACCGCAGGACGCGTCTGGACCGCCTCACCGACCGCTGAGACCTGGTCAGCCCGACCGCGTGGCCGCCTCCGCGACGGATCGGCCGGTCCGTCGCAGGACGACGGCGAGCGCGCAGAGGAAGCCGATGGCGGCGAGCAACTGCACGGCGTGCAGCAGCACGATGGTCGTCAGGCTGCCCGGCAGCACGGTGTTCGCCACGGACAGGTCCGGTGAGACGACCACGATGACGTACGTCAGCACGCCCGCGGCGGACGACGTCAGCCACAGGGCGGCCAACCCCACCCGGTGCGCCACGCCGCGCCGCCTGGCCCACCACATCCACATCGCGAACCCGGGGACCAGCCAGACCCAGTGCTGCGGCCACGAGAGCGGGGACACCAGCAAACCGGTCACGGCACAGGCCAGGACACCGGCGGCCTCCACACCACGCCGACTGGCCCACGTCGCGATCGCCAGCCCGGCGACGCCCACCACGGCCGCCAGCAGGAGCCACAGCCCCTGCGCGGACAGCACTCCTGGCAATTGCCCGAGCACGCCCTTCAGCGACTGGTTGAAGGCGCCGGCCGGGCCGGTCATCTCGGTCCGCTCGGTGGCCAGCATGAGCCCGCCCCACCAGGCGACGGACGGTCCGGGCAGCACGACGAAGCCGACGAGCACCGTGCCCAGGAACGACGCCGTGGACACCGCGGCGGCGCGGAACCGGCGGGTGAGCACGAGGTAGACGATGAAGATGAGCGGGGTCAGCTTGATCCCGGCCGCGATGCCGATGCCGACGCCCCGGAAGCGCCCCGGCCGCCGGGCCAGGTCGGCGAGGACCAGGAGCATGAGGAACACGCTCACCTGGCCGACGTTGAGGTGCATCACCAGCGCGCCTGACGGCAGGGCGACGACCGTGGCCAACAGGGCGTACTTGGCCCGACGGCGCGGTGACTCCCGTTCCACCAGTCCCATCGCGAGCCAGGCCGCCGCTTCCAGCGCGAGCACCGAGAGGAACGTCCAGAGGACGAACCCGACGTGCAGGCTGGTCAGCGCGAGCGGGATGAACAGCAGCGCGGCGAACGGCGGGTAGATGAACTGGAACCCGTTGTCGGTGGCGATGTCGTAGGGCGAGACGCCGTCGAGCACGGCCGAGCCGGTGATGTCGTAGACCTTGAAGTCCACCTCCAGCATCCAGATCGAGCCGCCGATCGGGATGGTGGCCGCGAGGGCGGCGGTCACCATCGCCGCGATGGCGACCGCCGCGAGCACCATGCCGGGCGGTGGCCGGTGGGGTCGCGCCGAACGCGCTGGTGCGCCTGCCGCGGTCATGTCCGGGGTTCCTTCCTGGGTGCGGGGATCGATACCGGCCGCAGCCGGAAGATCCACGTGTTGAGCAGGACGAACCGGCCGAGCGTGCCCAGGGCCGACGAGGCCAGGAGCACCACCAGTTCGACCAGCCTCGACGGGTGGTCGGTGACGGCGTCGAGCACCAGCAGCGCTCCGGAGGTGAACCCGCAGTACAGGGCGAACACGACCAGGGACTGCAGGTGCACCAGCACGAGCGGCCCCCGCGGCCGGTCCCGGAAGGTGAGCCGCCGGTTCGCCTCGGTGTTCAGCAGCAGGCTCAGCGTCATCGCGACCAGGTTCGCCGCCAACGGCGGCCACCAGGTGCGGAACACGGTGTACAGCACCAGGGTCGTCACGGTGGCCATGAGGCCGATCACGGAGAACATCACCAGGTGGCGCAGCCGCGGGGTGTCCCGCACGGCCAGCACGGCGTCGGGGTGGACCGCGTTGGGCTCGGGCCGGGGTGCCAGCTCCGCGATGTCCGCGCCACCGGAGAGCTTGGTCCACACCATCCGGATCAGGCCGCGCAGGTTCGTCGCGGCGGTGCCGGTGACGTTCACCCGGCTGTCCACGTCCTCCACCCAGTCGACCGGTATTTCGAGCACCCGCAGGCCGTTGTGCTCGGCCAGCAGGAGCAGTTCGGTGTCGAAGAACCACGTGTTGTCCTCGACCCGTTGGAGCAGTGGGCGCACCACCTCGGCCCTGGCCGCCTTGAAACCGCATTGCGCGTCCCGGAACTGGGCTCCGTGGGTGAGTCGGAGAAGCGTGTTGTAGCCGCGGGAGGCCAGTTCCCGTTTGATGCTCCGCACCGCACGGGCCCCCGGCGCCAGTCGCGAACCGATGGCGATGTCCGAATGGCCGACGGCCAATGCGGCCACCAGCGGAATGGTCGCGTCGAGGGCGGTGGACAGGTCCACGTCCATGTAGGCGACGACGTCGGCCCGACTGGCCGACCAGGCGGCCCGCACCGCGTTTCCCTTGCCGCGTAGCTCCACGGACATGACGCGCACCCGGGGCCACTGCTTGGCGAGCCTCTTCGCGACCAGCAGCGTGCCGTCGGTGCTGGCGTTGTCGACGATGGTGATCGTCCAGTCGAACGGCATCCGCGCGGTCAGGAAATCGTGCAACGTGGCGACGCAACCGGGTAACGCGCGCTCCTCGTCGAAAACCGGAATGATGATCTCGACGGTGGTGGTGACGAGGGGAGCGCTCGACGGGACGTCGGACGGCGCCGGCTCTTCGCCGGACAGGGGCAGTTGCTCCGGCAGGGGACCATCCATGTCCGCACCTCTCCGCAAATGCCGCGGCGTCAACCGTAGCTCCGGTCGCGGTGGGGAAACTTGTTCTGGAGTGCGGAATGTGCCGCGCACGTCGACGCCGCGAGCCGGGCGCGGCGCACCGCGTACTCGTGGTCGGCGAGCTCGGCGCCCGCGCCGTCGCGGCGTGGAGCACGACCAGGCGCACCCGCTCGCGCGGCGGTCGCCCGTGCCACCGCCCTGGGCGCACGGCTGGGGGAGTTCCTGCGCTCGCTGATCACCCCAGCGTGGACCAGGTCGTGGAGTCCTCCGCCACCGGGCCCGTGCGCGGCCCCAAAGGTCGATGGCGTTCCAGACCGGTCTGACCGCTGCGGGGATCCGAAGCTGCTGCTGCGGTGCGGAGCCCTCGCCGAACACTGACCTGCTTCAAACGACTCGCGGAAGTCACCACGTGAGACGTGGTCTGGGCACTTCACCCGCCGCGGGTTCAACGGCAGCCCGATCATCTCGGCCAGCGTCTTGCGTCCGCCGAACTCCACGAACCGCAGGTGCCGGCAGTGATTTGCGGCCCGCTCCGTGATCCGAGCGTTCTCGTGCCCCAGCTCGACGCGGCAACCTGGCCCACGCCTCCATGTCGGTCGGCGACCTGGGTCGGGCGATCCGGCTGTACGAGGCTGCCGTCGCCGACAGCGAGCGGTGCGGGGACCCGACCACTCCACGACCAGGACGATCTGGTCAAGCCTGAGAACCGCGAGATCGTCGTGAACGCTCACGCCTCGCGGCTACGGACCGGCCGCCGGCGTGGAACCACCGCTCATCGGCAGTAGCGGTCAGCGCAGTTCAGGGCAACAGGCAGCTCGGGTCACAGTCCGGCGGCCTTGAGCAGGTAGGCGCGTTCGTAGTCGCGCAACTCGGCTCCCGGCAGGCTGGTGTCGGCCAGCAGCCGGCTCACCCAGTTCGCGTCGGCGGCGAACGCCGACCGGCACAGGGCTCGTTCGGGGTGGTCTTCCTCACGACCGCTGATCGCCAGGGCCGCCGCGTTCTCGGGGTCGGTCGGCTCGGACAGGGCAGCGGCCACCAGCACCAGACCGAACAGCTCGCCCCGCCGGGGCACCGAGGGATCGGCCGCCAAGCGCAACAGGAACGGCACCACCGCCGGCATCACGGCGCTGATGTGCATGGGCCCCGACATCACCAGCCACCCCAACACCCGTTCGGCTTCCTCGGCCGCATCGGGGTCGAGCAGACCGCGCAGCAACACCGGGACCCCCTCCGGGCAGCCGGGGATCGCCGACCACGCCACATCGCCACAACCGGCCAACGCCGGATGCGGCAGAGCCTCCTGTGCGAAGTGCGGGCACGCCGCTGTCAGAGCCGCGATCGCCGCCGCGGCGGCCCCGCCATCCACCTGGCACACCGACGCGCCCCCCGTCATGCCCGAACCGAACCGCGAGACAAGCGAACTCCGCCCAACCGACGCCTCGAGCCTATCCGCGGCGAGCGTCGTCCCGATCCCCGCATGAGCGCATACCGTCAGGCCGGCTCGTCCGAGCCCTGTTCGCGCAGCCAAGCCGCAGCTTCTTCACGTACTTCCGCCGCCGGGTCCTCCAATGCCTCGCGGACGACGTCCGCCACGTGCCGGGAATCCCTGCGCCACCACAGCAGCGACAGAATCGCCAGGCGCCGTACGGAGGCGTCCGGGTCCTGCCGAATGCTCTGGCAGAGCAGCGGCAACACCCGCCGGCCGACGTCCTGACCGAGCCGGCGTCGGCCGAGGACGGTCACGGCGTGCCGGCGGACGATGACGTGCGGCGAGGTCAAGCCGACAACCGCGGCGTCCACCTCGTCCGCCGCGATGTCGCAGTATCCGTGCCCGGGCTCGAGCCGCCGATTCAGCGCCGGCACGTATGCCGGCCAACGCTCGATGAACTCCGCCAGGGGCCGGTAGTCCAGCGACGGCGGGGTGACCGCGTCGTCGCGGAAGCTGGTGTACGGCGCGGCGACAGCGCTCACCACCACGTCCGGTGGGAGACTTCCGACCTGGTCGAGAACGAGGTCGAGCCGACCGAGGCGGGACAGCGCCACCGCGATCCACTCCTGGTTCGGCCCGTCGGTCTGCCTCAGGCCGGCTCGCAACGCTCGGATGACGTCGTCATCGGGTCGGCCGATGTCGGCCAACAGCTTCGCCGCCTGCCACGCGCGGTCCGGCGTGCCGAGCAGGGAGATCAGGGACGGGAAGCCCGCCGGGCCGAGATCACGCAGAGTCGATTCGACGGTGTCGGGGTCGAGGAGACCGTCGAACGTTCCCAGCAGGGAAGCCAGGTGTGCGGCGCGCTCGGCGGGCGGGAGCGCGGCGATGGCGGCCGCCGCGGCCGACCGCTCGTCCAGTTCAGGGAAGTGGCGACGCACCTCGGTGGTCGTCAAGACGCGCCTGATCAGCGTTTCGTGGTATTCGTCGTCGAGGAGCAGCACCACGAAGTCCGGGTGGACGTCCTCGTTCTGTCGCAGCGTCGTCCGTGCTTGCCGGCAGACGCGAACCAGCATCGTCAGGTACCGGTCGAAGGTCGTCCGCCACTGGCGGGTCGTTCCGGAGCACGCCTCCGCGGTGAGCGCCTTCTCCCAGCGTCCGGTCGAGTCCTCCGGGAGCCAGCGGTCGTGGTAGGTGCCCCAGTCCGGGGCACTCCAGCGCAGGTCCGCCTGGTGCTCGGCGGGCTCTCGAGCCAACGCCTCGACGCTGTTGATCCCGAGTAGCGGGAGTGCGATCGGACCGTCTTCCTCCCGGTAGAGGTGATCCAGCACCGCCACGTAGAGCCGCTCGCCTGGATGATCACCCATCGCCGAGATGACGGACCGCACCACGCCCTCGTGCACGGCCCGTTCGAACCCAGGCCAATCCAAGTCCACCGCCACGCCGCCATCGTGGCAGACGACCCCCGCCCGACATCCGCTCATCGGCAGGAGCGGACGTCCGTCGCGGCGCTCGGTCCGCGGCACGAGCGGATGTCGGTCATCACGTGAACGAGCGTTGCGCCGGCGGATATCGGCGGTGTTGGCCGTGTTCTCTCAGGTTCCCTTGCGGAACGCTGCCGTGACCTCCTCGCCGGTGGTCAACGGTGCGCCGAGCTCGCGCGCCAGGCGGCCCGCGTGCACGTCGACGACCGCTTCCAGCAGGTCCGCGTACACCTCGACCGCTCCGCGCACCCGCACCCACCCGACGACCGCGACGCACACCGCCACCACCACCGCCGGCCACCAGAACGCCCCGACGACCGCGTAGGGCACGCACCACGTGGTCGTCGCGACCGCTGCCTCCGCCTCCGCCCGCGCCGCCCGCAGCTCGGCCCGCCCGGAATCGTCGAGCACCAACCACAACCGCGCCCACCACGACTTGAGATCGACGGCGTACTGGTGGTGCACCCGGTCCTCGACGGCCGCCAGCCGGTCGCCGGTCCACGTCGCCCTGGTCGGCGCGGCGAGCGCGATCCGGTTGCGCTTCGCCGCCTCACCCCGTTCGTGCGCCCGCACCCATCGCCGCCGCCGGCTCCGTGCCGCCCAACGCGGGCGCGTGCCGAGGAAGCAGCGCCACGTCACCGGGCACAGCGCCCGCACCACGAGCCCCGCCGCCACCGATCCCAGCAGCACGGCGGCCAGCGCGAGGAGTTGGGCCGCCGGCGGCCGGGTGCCGAGGTCGCGGGTGACCCCGTCCACCCGGGCGACCAACCTCGTCACGTCCAGCGCGTGCGCGTGCCCCAGCAGCGCGCCCACCGCCGCGGTGGCGAGGAACAGCACGCCGGGCAGCACGAGCAGCGACACCCACCGCTCGGCCACCCGCTTGCCCAGCTCGCCGAAGAACGCGTTCACGCCGGTCGCCGCCTCAGCGGCTCGTCGCGCAACCAGCACCGCTCCGCCGGCACCGGACCGCCCGGCTCCCGGGGCACCTGCCGCGCGCACGCGTCCGACGGGCACGCGTACACCTCGCCGAACGGCCGACCCCGCATCCCGGGCAGCACCAGGTCGCGGCCGCGCAGCACGTCGGCGGGGATGCCCAGGCGCGGTAACTCGTCCTGCAGCGGGTGACCCGCGCGCACCCTCGCCAGCACGTCGTCCAGCACCCGCCCCAACCCCTGGCGCGTCACGGCGGCGCGCAGTTCGGGCAAGGTGGTGCAGAAGGCGGCGAGGTGTTCGTCGGCGTGCGGCACGACGTTCCTCCTCTTCGTCGGGGACTCCCCAGCCTGTCAGGAATACACGGAGATCGAGGTGGGTGGGTGCGGGACGAGCTGGTCCAGGACGTTCTCGGCCGGATCGCGCGCGCCGACGACGGCGACGCGGAGGCGGTGCTCGCTGCGGAGGCGGAGGCGGCGGGAGAGGCGTTGTTGGCGTTCCTGTCCCCGGAGGGCAAGCTCGACTTCGAGGTGCTGCACGTCGTCGGCACCCTGCACCTGGCGCGTTCGATGTGGCGGGAAGGACCGGCGGCGACCGAGTCGCGCACCCTCGCCGAGATCCTGCTCGCGCCGGTCTTCCTGCTCCGCCCCGACCTCGCGCCGCCGATCTGGGAGGGCGACCCCGCGGCCCCGGAGGGCCGGCGTCGGCGCGACCTCGGGTCCGCGTTGGTGCGGGTCGGCATGGTGCTCGGCAACCCGACCGCGTTCCTCGTCGCCGTCGACGTCCTCGCCCCGACGGCCAACGATCCGGCCGACCCGTTCGCCGCCGGGTGCGGTGTCGTGCTCGCCGCCGCCGCACGCCTGCTGTCCTGGCACACCGGCGATGCCGGAGCGTTGACGACCGCCCAGGTCGCCGCGCAGCGCGTCCTCGACGCGGAGCCCACCGACGCCACGCCGGCGGCCCGTGCCGAACTGGTCCGCGCGCTGCTCCTGGAGCACACCCGCACCGGCGACCAGGCCGTGGGGGGCCCCGCGGGCGCGCACGCCCCG
>NZ_JBEOVG010000139.1:0-16749 GCF_040295345.1 Actinosynnema sp. NPDC002837 | reverse complement strand
GCCTTCCCCCCGACGGGCCGCGGGCGGGGGCTTTTCGGGCCGCGATCACCACCACGGTCGCAACCACGGCCGTCCGGCGCACGACGGCCCACGTGCGCACGACCGGGTCCACCAGCAGGTCTCAGCCGTACCGTTCGACGAGTGCGGCGCCGATCGCGGCGAGGTGGTCCCGCACACCCTCGGGACCGGTCACCTCGAGCCACTCGACCAGCCCGGCGAGCTCGCCGGCGAGCGCGTACTCGTTGTAGCCGCGGATCACGACCTCGATGCGGCCGCCGGTCGTGGCACCTCCGACCTCGAGCCGGTCGCCGAGCACCATCCGGAGCCGGGCGATCCCGTCGGGTGCGCAGGTCGCCTGGAGCTCTAGGGGCGTCCGCCTGCGGTCGACCTCGTCGGCGATCTCGCGCCAGCTCGCGGCGAGGTCGAAGTCGTCGGGTCGGTGCGCGGGATCGCCGGTCGGGTCGGCGGAGGACACGCGGTCGATCCGGAAGGTCCGCCTGCCCGCCTCGGTGTGGCAGACGAGATACCACGACGGTCCCTTGGCGACGATGCCCAGTGGGTGGACGGTCCGCTCGGTTTCGGCGCCGTTGCCGTCGACGTAGCCGAGCCGCACCTGGACGCGGCGGATCACCGCGTCCTGGAGGTCGTCGAGGAAGCGGGGCGGCGGTCGGTGCTCGATCCGGCTCGACCCCCACCGTTGCGGGTCCATGACGAACGACGACGCCGCGGCCTCGGCCTGCACCCGGAAAGGCTCCGGCAGGGCACGGACGAGCTTGCGCAGCGCCGCTTTCACGGCCGGCGTCGCCGCCGAGGCCGGGCCGGCGACCAGGAACAGGGCGCGGGCCTCACCCGCGGTCAACCCGGACAGGTCGGTGCGGGCGCCGCCCACGAGCCGCCAGCCGCCGCCCCGGCCCTGGATGGAGTAGACGGGCACGCCGGCCATGGCCAGGGCGTCGAAGTCACGGCGGGCGGTGCGCTCGGACACCTCCAGCTCCCGGGCGACGTCCGCCGCCGTCAGCTGCTCGCGCTGTTGCAGCAGCAGGAGGATGGCCATCAGCCGGTCGGCTCGCACACCGGCAAGACTCCCACGGAAAACCGGTCATGGGGTGACCGGTTTCGGTCGGCACGATGGCACCACGCCGCGACGGCCGTCGGCGCTGACGCCCCAACGAACACAGAGGAAACGCAATGTTCAACCCGACCGACTTTCCCCAACCCACCCTCGTCCCCGTCAACGGTGTGGAACTCGAGGTCTTCGAAGCGGGCCGGGAGAACGCGGGGAAGCCCATCGTGCTCTGCCACGGCTGGCCGGAGCACGCCTTCTCGTGGCGCCACCAGGTGCCTGCCCTGGCCGCGGCGGGCTACCACGTCATCGTCCCGAACCAGCGGGGCTACGGGAACTCGTCACGTCCGACCGAAGTGGCGGACTACGACATCGGGCACCTGTCGGGTGACCTCGTCGCCCTCCTCGACCACTACGGCTACGAGGACGCCACCTTCGTCGGCCACGACTGGGGCGCGTTCGTCGTCTGGGGCCTGACCCTGCTGCACCCGGACCGGGTGAACGGCGTGGTAGCGCTGAGCCTGCCCTACCAAGAGCGCGGGGACACGCCCTGGATCGAGTCCATGGAGGCCGTGCTCGGCCCCGACTTCTACTTCGTCCACTTCAACCGGCAGCCGGGCGTCGCGGACGCCGTGCTCGACGAGCACGCGGCCCGGTTCCTGCGCAACCTGTTCCGGAAGAACGAGCCGCCGAAGCCGCCGCGGCCGGGCATGGCGATGATCGATCTCGCCAGGGCGGAGACACCCCTCGGCGAGCCCGTCATGAGCGACGGCGAACTGGCCGTCTTCGTCTCCGCCTTCGCGTCGACGGGCTTCACGAGCAGTATCAACTGGTACCGGAACCTCGACCGCAACTGGCGTCTGCTGGCCGACGTGGACCCGGTCGTCCGACAGCCCGCACTCATGATCTACGGCGATCGCGACACGATCCCGAGGTCCGCACGACTGACCGAGTTCGTGCCGAACGTGGACGTGGTGGGCCTGGACTGCGGTCACTGGATCCAGCAGGAAATGCCGGACGCGACGAACCGGGCGATCCTGAAGTGGCTGGACCAGCGGGCTGCCGGCTGACGGCGGGTCCGGCCGGAACCGCACGCGCGGGCGTCCGTGCCCCGTCGCCAGGTCGAGTTCGGCACCCCGCCGGGTGCGCCGGCGGTTCCCTCAGCGGACCTTGCCGAGGATCGCGTCGACCTCGTCGAGCCGGGCCCGGTCGGCCAGGGCGTGGTGGTCGTCGGTCGGGTCGTGGTCCAGCAGCAGGGTGGCGGCGTGGTCGGCGCACTCGGTGCGCAGGCGGGTCAGCTCGTCCCGCAAGGCGGCGCGACGTGCGCCGAACGTCGTGCGCATGGCGGTGCGGACCGAGACCGCGTGCTGGTAGAGCAGCTGGGTCAGCTGGTACCGGGCGTGGGAGTTGCCCTCGTCGTCGCGCAGCAGCCGGCGGAGGTCCTTGGCCAGTGAGTCCGGGTCCACCTCCCCGGGACGGCGGCGGTGCTTGGCGATCGTCACCTCGACCACGAGCCGGCGTCGGGCGTCGCCTGCGTCGACCTGGGACATCAGGGCGAAGTCGGCCGCGATGTCCCCGGCCGTGGACGGAGGGCCGGGCCACCGCGTCGAGCGGCGGTGGACCAGGACGAACAACCGGTGCACCTCTTCCAGGTGCTCTCCCTTGCGGGCGAGCTTGCGCAGCCGCGTGCGGGCGTCCAGGAGCTCGTCGCACTGGATGCAGAGGCGCACGTAGGCAGGTGAGTCGCGCGGGACGCAGGCGGCGCGGGCTTCGGCGAGCAGCGGCAGCGCGCGGGCGCGTTCGCCCACCGCGTCCAGGAGTTCGCCCAGCATGGCGGCGGGACCGGCGGCGCCGCGCAGCCGGGTGATCCAGTGCACCATGGTGGGCAACGCCGCCAGCACGGCGTCCCGGGCCTCGCGCGCCGAGGCTTCGTCGTCCTGCCGGGCGACCGCGTCCGCCGCCGACGACAGGTGGACCGGGCGCGGGTCGTTCAGCAGGTCGAGCGCGTGCTCCACCGACGGCAGGTAGACCGGGTGCGGGTCTTCCAGCAGGTCCAGGTAGCGCTCGGGCGCGCCGTTGCGGTGCCAGGACCGGCAGAGGCGTTGGTAGCGGTCGGGGAAGTCGGCCGAGGAGTCCAGCCTGTTCTCGGCGGCGCGGATGACGCGTTCGACGGCGAACCGGGCGGCGAGACCGGACAGGTCGTTGAGCTTCCTGAGGTACGCGCGTCGACGCGCCGCGCCGGGTCGGGATCGGCGATGGCGTCGGCGAGGCTGCGCCCGCCGCTCGTCTCGTAGCAGACGACCTGGTACCAGCGACCGCCGAGGCGTTGCTGGTCGCCCGCCGCGTCGGCGGGGACCACGGGGGCGAGGCCCGCGCGGGATCCCAGGTGCTGCCAGCGCTTCAGCTCGTCGCGGTGGTCGGCGCCGATCTCGGTCGGCGTGATCAGCCGGTAGCAGCGCCGCCGGGCGGGTGCGCGGTACAGCGTGCCGCGCCTGCCGACCCCGGCGTACTCGGCGTCGAGCTCCTGCTCGATCAGCCGCACGGGTTCATCGCCGGGCGCGGTCATACGCGTCCTCGAGACGGTCGGCGACGTCGTCCAGCCCGACGCCCGTGCGCACGGCTTCGGTGAACTCGCGCAGCGCGGCGGTGAGGTCCTGCGGCGCGTCGCGTTCCGAGGCCCACGCGGTGACCTTGCGGAACAGCCGGCGGAACTCGGCGGGCACGGCGTCGGGAGCCACGGCCGGAGGGCTCTCGGCGATCACGTCCACGGGCGGCGGGACGGTGAACGGGGACGCGTCGGCGCTCCCCACCGGATCGGTCTCCCGCAGACCCGGCTCCAGCAGCCGCAGCAGCCGCCGTCTGCTCTCGGCCAGCATGTCGATCCTGCCGATGCTGGTGCTCTGCCGGAACGTCGCCTCGTACTCGCGCCCCGCGTTGACGTGGAACACCTTGACCTCGAGCAGCCCGTTCACGTCGAGCTTGAACGTGATGTCGAACTGGTGGTGGCCCGCTTCCCGCGGCTCGATCTTGTCCAGCACGATCGTGCCGACCCGGGTGTTGTCGAACACCAGGCCCGACTCGCCCTGGTAGATCGGCACCTCGACGTTCTCGGAGTCCTTCTGGTTGGTGTAGCGCTTCTCCTTGCGCGTCGGGATCTTCGCGCCGCGCTCGATCAGCGGGTCGAACCTGTCGTCCTGCACGCCGACGCCGAGGGTGTGCTCGGTGATGAGCCGGATCTCGAAGTCGTCGGCGTCGGACTGGCGCTCCGCGGTCGGCCGCCGGTTGAGGTCGAAGGAGTCCGACGCCTCGAACCGGCCGGCGAGGATCGCGGCGCCCCGTGCGACGAGGGTGTCGGGATCGCCGTCGGCGCGGACGAAGTCGTCGTCCTTCTCGAAGTGGTCGACCAGCATCTCCCGCACGAGCGGGATCCGGGTCGACCCGCCGACCAGCAGGACGGCGTCGACGTCCAGCGGCGGCTCGTCCGGGCCGCCCCTGGCCATCTCCAGCGCCTCCAGGACCTTCGTCAGCGACCGGTCCAACGTGGGCTTGATCAACGACCTGAGCGTGGCGCGGTCGAGTTCGACCGGCGGCACGCCGCCGCCCAGGTCGATCGTGGTGCTCTCGTGCAGGGAGAGCTTGCGCTTGGCCTTCTCGGCGGCGGCCAGCGCCTGCATGCGCTCGTCGTCGCTCGGGGACGAGCGGCCCACCTTGTCGTTGAGCCACTTCGCGATGGCCGCGTCGAAGTCCCCGCCGCCCAACCGCGCGTCACCGGCGGTGGCGAGGACGGTGATCTGCCGGTCCTCGGTCTCGATGATCGACACGTCGAACGTGCCGCCGCCGAGGTCGAAGACCAGGTAGACCTTCGCCTCCTCCTCGGCGCGGTCCACCCCGTACGCGATCGCCGCCGCGGTGGGCTCCGGGATCAGCTGCCGCGGGTGCAGGCCGGCCAGCAGCGCCGCTTCCTCGGTGGCCTTCTTCTGCCGTTCGGTGAAGTAGGCCGGCACGGTGACCACCGCGTCGTGCACGCCGCGCCCGAGCTCCCGTTCGGCGATCTCCTTCATCCGCATCAGCACCAGGGCGCTGACCTCCTGCGGCCGCAACCACTCGCCGTGCAGGCGGACGCGCAGCGGGTCGTCCACGCGGAACGACGTGCCCCTCGCCCCGAACAGCTCCAGCGTCTCCTCGCTGAAGAGCGCGCCCATCTCGCGCTTGACCTCGATGATCGTCTCGCGGCCCCGGCCGGGCGCGGACATGGCCTGCTTCGCCGCGGCGCCGACGATCACCACGCCGGCGTCCGGGTCGAAGCCGACCACGGAGGGCGTGGTGCCGGCGGGCGGGTCGAAGGTGCGGTCGGGAACGATCACCGCGGTGTCCTCGTCGGAGTCGAACACCGCGATCGCCGAGTACGTCGTGCCCAGGTCGATGCCGACGACCCGGTGCAGGTGCGCGTTCTTGTCGTCCATGGTCCCCGTCATCCGTTGGTCCGGCCCGGCCGCTGGTCGTCGAGCAAGGGGGTCGGGCGGAAGTCCGCGGTGAAGTCCGTCCGGGTCGTGTCGTCCGGGTGGTGGACCGCCTCCCCGGCGTCGAGCAGGAACCGCTCGAGTTCACGGCGCAGCGCGGCGAGGCTGGTCGCCCGGTCGTCGAAGACCGGGTGGCCCGCGGGTTCGAGCCGCAGCAACGCCAACGGCGGGTGCTCCGCGTCGTAGGCGGCCCGGTCCTCCGGCTTCTCCAGGCTGAGCCGGTGCGCCCGCGCGATCGCGTCGTCGCTCGCGCCGCCCGCCTTCAGCCGGGCGACGTGCCGATCGGTGGCCGCGCGGACCTCGGCGGCCGTCGCCTCCGGCGCGATGCCGAGCTCCGCGTAGCGGTTCGCGCGCGGCACGACGAGCGGCAACGCGAAGAGCGAGGTGACGTCCATGGACTCGATTCCGATCACTTGCGTGCCGACGGGAAGCGACTGCCGTGCGACGGTAAACGCGCCGGCCGGGGACCCCTCCCGGGCAGCGGCGTGCCGCGGCTTCCGCACGTCCTCCGACCGCGCTCTTCGCGCATGCCGTGCAGCCCCGGGGATCCGATCGAGGCACCGCCCGGACGGGCCGCGCGTCAGGTGGTGGTGTCGTGGGGGAGCGCCACCGCGCCCTGACCGTCCGGGTCGGGGCGCATCGCGCTGCTCGCGGCCGAGCTGATCCGGCCGCGGAGGGCCGGTGTGTGCCGTGGCGGGGCCAGTCGGCCGTCCGGGGTGGCCAGGACGAGCGCCAGGGCGCAGGCCAGGCGCACGTGGACGTCGAGCGTCGCGTCGGGCGTGACGGCCAGCGCCCGCACGAGTCCGGGCAGCACGAGCAGTTCCTCGCGGCGGCCCGGCGAGGTGACGACCGCGGGTGTGGGCGCCCGGCTTCGCGTGGTCATGGTCCACGGCAGGCCGCCGACGAGGTCGACGATCACGTGCGCGCGGCGGGAGAACTCGCGCAGCGCGTCGAACCCGTCGCCGTCGACGTGGTTCCACTCGGTCAGGCGGTGGACCCCGGCCGCCATCAGCACCGGCCCGAGCGCCTGGTGCTCACCCGCCCCGACCACGACGACGTCGGCCGAACGGGGTCCGCGTCGGGTGCCGGACAGGGCGGAGATGACCTTCGCGGCCGTCACGATCGCGGCGGCGTCGCGGTCGGCGACCACCGGCGGCAGGCCCCACGCCGCCTGCACCCGGGCCGTGCGATCGGCGTTGACGCGGGTGAGCACGACGGCCGACGCGGGCTCGGCGAGCGCGGCCAACCGCTGGTCGAGGTGATCGGGGCCGGCCACGTCCAGCGGGAGCGTCCGGACCGGGACGCCGGCGAGCCTCCGCAGCACCACCGCGACCCTGCGCAGGTCCGCCCGCACGGTGCTCGGGTCCGCCAGCGCGCTGCCGTCCCCGGCGACCACCACCGGGCCGGCGCCACCGGTCACCACGGCAGGTGCTTCCCCGCACGGGGTGCAAGGCCGCACGGCGTCGCGTGACGACGTCGCACTGGTCGGGTATCGGGGACCGCGTGGCCGGCGTGACGTGGGTCAACGCCCGTGGGGACGTTGTCGCGCACCCGAGTCGTCGCCGGCGTCGCCGAGCGGGAGAGGGCGGAACCCTCCCGCGGTGCCGCCCGGAAGCGGACCGCGGGCGGAGGCGCCGTCGACCCGTGCCGGTGCCGGCCACGCGGCTCCCCGTGGACAGGAATACCGGAAAAGGACGTCGACCACGTGTTGCTGTCGGTCCGCGCGTGCGGGTGTCGGGTCTTCTCCGCCACCCGGATTTCGACAGCGGTGGCGCAGCACCCGACGCCCGCCGATCCGGCATTCATTCCCACGGTGCTCCTATCGTCCCGGCGGCACGAGCGCTTGAGCGGCCGGTGCCGGAACTGACCCGCGCGGGGGAGGAACGCGTCGGAGCGCGAAGGATTCCCCGTGCCACGATCGACATCCGGGTCAAACTCCTGGTGGTCGTCCGCCTGGCCGCCCTGCTCGTCCGGGTGGTGCCACGGGCGGGCGACCAGGGCCGACCGACACCTCCGGTAGCTCTGATGCCCTGGATCGGCAACAACCGGGTGGACCGGCGTCCGTGCGTTCGTCCCGTTCCGGGACGGGTGTTAGTTTTTCGCCGCAACGGACGGTCGACGATCCCGAAAGAAAACCCACCCGCGGTCGTCGGTCGTCATCCGGAATTCCCTTTCCCGCGCCGCGCGGATCCGCTCCGACCGGAATGCGGATTCCGACGCGGGCGGCACACCGACGAACGAGGAGCCGGCAAGTGGCGGAGACGCACGCGGGTGCGAACGGGCTGGTCCACTGGGAGATGGTCAAATCCGTCACCGATTACGTCGCCGCCGTCCGCGCCGTCGTGGAACGGGGTGACGACTCGCACCGGGCCGCCGTGACGGCGAGCGAGCTGCCGGGGTTGCTGGAGATCGTCCAGGCGCTGGTCGACCGGCACCGCCCGGACGACCACGGCCGGTGCCGCGCGTGTCGGACCCCGCTCGGCTGGGTGCGGTCGATCGTGCCGTGGGTGGCCGTCGGGGTGCCCTCGCCGTGCGGACCGGTGATGGCGGTCTGGGAACGCCTCGCCCCCAACCGGCCGGACCGCCGTCGTCCACTGCGCGACCTCGCCCGGCTGGTCGGTCGACGATGACCGGCGACTCCCCTCGGAGGGCGAGGCCCGGCGGGATTCGTCGCCGACCCACCACAGTGGACGGAAATCACCTGAACCGGTCGATCCCGGACCAACACGGGCGGGAGTTGCGCACCGAGAGCGGATCTCCCGCCGCATAACGCGATCGTGCACCTGACAGTGGTGCCCCGAGCGGGTGTCGGACCGGTCGACGTGCACCGTCGGCTGCACGATCGTCGTGATCGACTCCCTCGCGGAGGCGAGCGGGCCGCCGCTGTGGTGCTGTGGTCCGGCAATCCGCGATGTCCGCGCTCCGGTGGGTGAGGGAGGCAAGCGTGGTTCGGTCGCCCGCGCGTCGGATCGGTTCCGCCACGGCCGCGGCGGTCGCGGTGCTCAGCCTGGTCGTGTGGAGCAGCCCTCCCGCGATGCCCGCTCAGCAGACCGCCGCCCCACGGGCCGCGTTCAACTGCGGGTCGCTGTACTCGTTGCAGGGCACGGGCGCGAACCCGGGCACCCGCACCCTGTGGTCGGTCGACCCCGCCACGGGCGTCGGCACGCCGACGGCGACGTTCAGCGGCGTGTCCGGCACGATCAACGCGCTGGGCATCACGGAGGGCGGCAGCGCGGCGTACGGCGTGGCGGCCAACGGTTCGGCCCGCACGATCTACCGCTTCGACGCCACGACCGGCACGACGACCTCGGTGGCCGGCATCCCCGACGCCCCGGTGACGCACGGCGCCGTCAACCCCCGCAACGGCTTCTACTACTACGGCGGGTTCTCCGGCACCACGTTGAGGGTCTACGGCTTCGACCCCGCCACCGGCACGTCGCTCGGCCTGGTCGCGCAGGGCGCCATGCCGACCGACGGCGCGAACGGGGACTGGGCGTTCGACCAGCAGGGCACCCTGTACGTCGTCGGCGGCGCGGGCGGCGCGAACAGCGTGTTCGCCGTGAACGAGGAGATCCCGACGACCGCCGGGCCCGCGAAGGCGATCACCGGCAGCCGGATCACCTCGGTCAGCACGCCGGGTCAGGCGCTCAACGGCATCGCGTTCGCCGGCGACGGCTACCTGTACCTGGCCAGCGGCACGACGCTGTACCGCGCCAACCCGAGCACCGGCGCCGTGCTGGACAGCCGCCAGCTGTCCCAGGCGGGCTCCGTCGACTTCGGCTCGTGCGCCTCGCCGAACACCATCACCGTGCGCAAGAACTTCCCGCGCGGCCGGGTCACCCCCTCCGACCAGGCCACCCTGACGGTGACCGGCGGCGGGATCACCACGGGCAACACCGGCACCACGACGGGCACCGACGCGGGCTTGCAGACCGAACCGGCCGAGGTCGCCGGACCGGTGTTCGGCCTGGCGGGCACCACCTACACCGTGTCGGAGTCGGGCAGCGGCACGGTCGACAGCGGACCGACCACCCCCGGCTACGACCGCTCGTGGGAGTGCGTGAACCAGAACACCGGGCAGACGCTGGCCACCGGCACCGGCACGACCGGGCGCTTCACCATGCCCAACGGCGGCGTCGCCGGCGTCGCCGCGCTGTGCACGTTCACCAACACGGCCGAGGTCGCGCGCATCGACCTGGTGAAGAGCGCCGCGCCGATCACCGACGTGGACGGCAACGGCCCCGACGCCGGTGACACGATCGCCTACACCTTCACCGTGACCAACACCGGCACGGTCCCGTTGCAGACGGTTCGGGTGGACGACCCGAAGGTCGGCCCGGTGACCTGCCCGGCCGGCGTGGTGGCGGTCGGCGCTTCGACCACCTGCACGGCGACCTACCAGCTCACGCAGGCCGACGTGGACAGCGGCACGGTGCCGAACACCGCGAAGGCCACGGGCACCGCGACCGACCTGCCCGACGCGACCGACGAGGACTCCGTCACCACGCCCGTGCCCGTGACCCGCGGCATCGCGCTGGACAAGCAGGCCGGCGCGGTCACCGACACCGACGGCAACGGCCACGACGCGGGCGACACCATCACCTACTCGTTCACCGTCACCAACACGGGCAACGTGACGCTGAACGCGGTGTCGGTGAGCGATCCGAAGGTCGGGCCGGTCACGTGCGCGGCGACGTCGCTCGCCGCCGGCGCGTCCACCACCTGCACCGCCGAGCCCTACACCCTCACGCAGGCCGACGTCGACGCGGGCAAGGTCGACAACAAGGCCACCGCCACGGGCACCCCGCCCTCCGGCGACCCGGTGACCGCCGACGACACCACGTCCACGCCCCTGTCCGGCACGCCCTCGATCTCGTTGGGCAAGGCCGTGAACGAGGTGACCGACGTGAACGGCAACCACCTCACCGACGCCGGCGACACGATCTCCTACGCGTTCACGGTGACCAACACGGGCAACGTGACGCTGAGCCCGGTGTCGGTGAGCGATCCGAAGGTCGGGCCGGTCACGTGCGCGGTGACGTCGCTGGCCGTCGGCGCGTCCACCACCTGCACCGCCGAGCCCTACCGGCTGACCCAGGCCGACGTGGACGCGGGCAAGGTCGACAACACGGCCACGGCCACCGGCACCCCACCGTCCGGCGACCCGGTGACCGCCACCGACGCGGTCAGCACGCCGGTCACCTCCGGCCCGTCGATCGTGCTGGCGAAGGCCGCCGGCGAGGTCACCGACGTGAACGGCAACCAGCTCGTGGACGCCGGTGACACGATCTCCTACGCGTTCACGGTGACGAACACGGGCAACGTCACGCTGAACCCGGTGTCGGTGGCCGACTCGAAGGTCGGGCCGGTCACGTGCGCGGCGACGTCGCTCGCCCCCGGCACGTCCACGCAGTGCACGGCGCAGCCCTACGCGCTGACGCAGGCCGACGTCGACGCGGGCGAGGTCGACAACACGGCCACCGCCACCGGCACCCCGCCCACCGGCAACCCGGTCACCGACGACGACACCGTCACCACCCCCGTCCCGCCCGTCCCGGGCATCGCGCTGGACAAGCGGGCCGGCGCGATCACGGACGTGAACGGCAACCAGGTCACCGACGCGGGCGACACGATCTCCTACGCGTTCACCGTCACCAACACCGGCAACGTCACGCTCGACCCGATCGCCGTGGACGACCCGAAGACGGGCCCGGTGACCTGCGCCGCGACGCGCCTCGCTCCCGCCGGTTCGACCGGGTGCGCCGCGTCGTACACCCTGACCCAGGCCGACGTGGACGCCGGCGCCGTGCACAACACCGCGACCGCGACCGGGCAACCGCCGTCCGGCGACCCGGTGACCGCCGAGGACGGCACCGTCACGTCGGTGCCGACCGTGGCGGTGATCGTGCTGGACAAGGAGTCCGGCGGCGTCACCGACGTGGACGGCAACGGCCCGGACGCCGGCGACACGATCACCTACACGTTCGTCGTGACCAACGCGGGCAACGTCACGCTCGACCCGGTCTCCGTCCGGGACACCCTGGTCGGCGACGTGACCTGCCCGGCCGGTGCGCTCGCGCCCGGCAGTTCGGTGACCTGCACCGCCGCGCCGTACACGTTGACCCAGGCCGACATCGACGCGGGCCTGGTCGAGAACACGGCGACCACGACCGGCACCCCGCCCACCGGCGACCCGGTCACCGACGAGGACACCACGTCGACCCCCGTCCACGGCCAGGGAGGTCTGGCGCTGGAGAAGAACTCCTCCGGCGTGACCGACCGCAACGGCAACGGCGTCACCGACCCGGGGGACGTCATCACCTACACCTTCAGCGTCACCAACGAAGGCACGGTGACGCTGGACCCGGTCACCGTCACCGACCCCGTGGTGGGCGCGGTGACCTGCCCGGCGAGCCGACTGGGCCCCGGCGCGACCATGACCTGCACGGCGGAGCCCTACGTGCTCACCCAGGCCGACATCGACGCGGGGTCCAAGACCAACACGGCCACCGCGACCGGCACACCGCCGAGCGGCGACCCGGTGACCGGCACCGACGAGGTCGTCACGCTGATCACCCGGCTGCCGTCGCTCTCGCTGGAGAAGACGGCCGGCGGGGTCACCGACACCGATGCCAACGGCAGCGACGCCGGGGACACCATCACCTACCGGTTCGTGGTGACCAACACCGGCAACGTGACGCTCGACCCGATCGCGGTGGACGACCCGAAGACCGGTCCCGTGGCCTGCCCGGTGACGGCGCTGGCCCCCGGCGCGTCGGTCACGTGCACGGCCACGTACACGTTGACGCAGGCCGACGTCGACGCCGGCCTGGTCGAGAACACGGCGACCGCCACCGGTCAGCCGCCCTACGGCGACCCGGTCGTCGGCACCGACGGCGCCACCACGCCGGTGGACGTCGTCGCTGGCCTGGCGGTGGACAAGCAGGCCGTGCTGGCCGACGTCAACGGTGACGGCCGGGCCCAGGCGGGGGAGCGGATCGACTACGCGTTCACCGTGACCAACACCGGCGCGGTCACGATCACCGACCCGGCGATCGAGGACGACCGGCTGGCCGGCGCCGGGATCGCGGTCACCTGCCCGGCCGGACCGCTGGCGCCGGGCGCCGTCATCACCTGCACCGCGTCCTACACCGTGACGCGGGCCGACGTCGAGGCCGGCAGCGTCCCCAACACCGCCACCGCCACCGGCAAGACCCCGACCGGCCGTGAGGTCGACTCCCCACCGGACACCGCCACCGTGCCGGCGGGCGACGTGCCGGGCACGACCCCGACGTCACCGCAGGAGCCACTACCGACCCCACCCGCCGACGACCTGCCGGACACGGGCGTGAACCTCGCCCTGCCGATCCTGGGCGGCCTCCTGCTGCTGGCGCTCGGCCTGCTCGGACTGCACCTGGGGAGGTCCCGCCGACACCGTTCGTGACCTGAGGTTCCGCTGGGGTCCGGGATTCAGGTTCGCGCGGCGCTCTCCTGGATGGCGAGCCAGGCTTCGTGCTGGTGGCCGGTCTTCTCCCAGAGGACCGGCAGCGCTTCGGGGCCGATGTCGTCCAATGGGATCCGGAGCTCGGTCAGCGCCGCGGCGAACTCGTCGAGGGTGGTCAGCGTGCGTCGATCGGTGCCGTCGGGTCCGGTGCGGGTGAGCGTGCGGGCGCGGAGGGCCAGTTCGTGGCCGTCGCGGTGGTGCTGGGCGAGGAGCACCCGGACGAACGGGGAGTCCGGTTGCTTGTTCCGCGCCCGATCGGCGAACTCGGCGAGGTCGCGCGGTTCGGTGCGGAAGTCGTAGGAGGACACCGTGCCCGCCGGGTCGTGGTGCACGCGCCAGGTCGCGGTGTCGAGGCGCTCCAGCCGGTAGACCCGAGGCCCTTGCCGGTAGGTGCCTTCCCGCAACGGCAGCGGTTCGAGGAACGCGTCCCCGATGCCGGTATCGGCCAGCCACCGGTCTCCTCCGACGTCCACCAGCAGGGCGATGTGGTTGCCCCACTGCCGGTCGCCGCGGGTGGCGCGCAGCACCGCGCCCTCCACGATCGCCACCGCGAACCCGGCCGCCCGCAGGAGCAGCGCGAGCGCGCCGTTCATCTCGAAGCAGAGACCCCCGCGTCGGCGGCGGGCGAACTTGTCCACCAGGGCGTCCGGGGTGAGCAGGACCGGCCTGCCGAGTTGGACGTCGACGTTCTCGTACGGCACCCGCAGTCGCCACGCCCGGTGCAGCCGTCCCAGCGAGGCCGCATCGGCCCGGACGGGCTCGCGGTGGTCCAGGCGGTCGAGGAACTCGTCGATCGTCACGGGGGTCCTCCAGCTTGGCTACATCGACTCTAAAGTTAGAGTAACTCTAATGATGTAGTGAATCCAGTACGCTGGTCGCATGACCGAACCGGTGGGGTTGCGCGAGCGGAAGAAGCTGCGCACTCGCAGGGCGCTGATCGAGACGGCGTACCGGCTCTTCGAGCAGCAGGGGTACGACCGGACGACCACGGCCGAGATCGCCGCGGCCGCCGAGGTGTCCACCGCGACGTTCTTCAACCACTTCGCCACGAAGGAGGACCTGCTCCTCACCGACGACGGCCGGCACCTCCTGCGCGCCGGGCTGGACGTGATCGCGGAACGCCGCTCGGACGAGACGGCGCGCGACCTCCTGCGGCGCGCGATGCACCGGATGCTGGCCGAGGCCGGGACGGGGGTCCGCGACCCGGCGGGCGAGCTGGAGCGGATCCGACTGCACCTCGTCACGTCGGTGCCGGCGCTGTGGGCGGCGATGTTGCAGCGGGCGTCCGACGCCCAGCAGGAACTGGCCACCGCACTGCGACAGGCGTTCCCCGACGACCTCGACGACCTCGACGCCGCCGTGCTCGTCGGCGCCGTCACCGGGGCCGTCTTCGCCGCCGGGCGCACCGCCGTGCGCACCGGCGAGCCCCTCGACGCCGCGATGCGGCGCGCCATCGACGTCGCGACCCGGTAGCGGGCGCCCGGGTCCGCGCGGTGAAGCCGCCGACCACGGCACGGCCAGGCGGCTAGCGGTCGACCGTGATGACGACCTTGGCGCGGGCGTGCTCCAGTTCCAGGTACCGGACGGCCTCCGGGGTCTCGGGCAGCGAATAGGTCCGGTCGATGACGGGGACCACGTCGCCCGACTCGGCCAGCCCGGCCAGCGTCGCCAGGTTCTCCCGGCTCGTCCTCGTGTTCAGCGCGACGAAGCGCTGGCTGACGAAGCGGGACGTCAGCGCGGCCTTGATGGTCAGGCCCATCGGCCCGACGAGGCTGCCGCCGTCGGACACGCCGCCGCCGCTGAGCACCAGGACCCCGTCGGGCGTCAGGGCCCGTCGCAGCTCGGCCAGGGAGCGGTTCGCCACGAGGTCGAAGACGACGTCGTAGCGCTGCCCGTTCGCGGCGAAGTCCTCGTTCTTGTAGTCCACGACGTGGTCCGCGCCGATCGCCCGCAGCAGGTCGACGTTCCTCGTGCTGCACACCGCGGTCACCTCGGCGCCGAACGACTTGGCGATCTGCACGGCGAACGTCCCGACGCCGCCCGACGCCCCGTTGACCAGCATCCGCTGTCCCGGTCGGGCTCCGGCCAGGTCGCGCACCCCCATGAGGGCGGTGTTGCCCGCCACCGGCATCGCCGCCGCCTGCTCGAACGTCAGGCCCGCCGGCTTGCGCGCCACCAGGTCCTCCGGGGCGCACACGTACTCGGCGAACGCGCCGTCGGCGAAGCCGAGGTCGCCGAACACCTCGTCACCGGGCCGGAACCGGACCACGCGCCGGCCGACCGCCTCCACCCGACCGGCGAAGTCACGACCGCGGATCCGCCGCTTGGGCCCGGACCAGCCGAAGGCCGCCGGCATCACCACGCGCGCCAGGCGCGGGTCGCCGCGCATGACGTGCCAGTCGGCCGCGTTGACCGAGGCCGCGTGCACCCGCACCAGCACCTCGTCATCGGCCGGCGCCGGGTCGTCGACCTCCTCCAACCGCAAGCGGTCCGACGAGCCGTAGCGGTCCTGGACGATCGCCTTCATGGGGGCCTCCGTGGCGTGCGGGGTGCGGGGCCGGCCTGCCGGAAGCGTCGGCGCCGGCGCCGACGGTAGAGGAGCGCACGCCGTGCGGACATCAGGGAGGAACCCTAAGGGGCGCACGGGTTTCGCCGCGCGGATCGCGCGGTACGCATTGCGCGGCATGGATTGCGCCGTACGGACGGCGCGGTGCGCAGTGCGCCGCGTGGGAGGCAGCCGGCGTCCTCAACCGGTGCGGGAGGTGATCCAGCGGGTCAGGGTGTCGAGGTAGCCGGGCGCCAGGTGGCCGCCGTCGACGAGGACGCGGTGGTCGGCGCCCGGGAACACCTCGACGGTCAACGTCGCCCGCGGGTCGCGGTCGGGGTGCGTGGCGGCGGCGGTGAACAGCTCGACGCTGTCGGCGACCGGGACCAGTTCGTCCGCGCCGCCGAAGATCGCCAGCTGCGGGCAGCGCAGGCGCAGCGCGTCCGGGATCGGGTCGTGGTCCAGCTTGCGCTTGATGGACTCCCAGAGGCGGTCGTCCACGTCGGCCCAGAACTCGACGAACTCGGGCGGCGTCGGCGCGGCCTCGAACCGCCGGGTCGCCTCCGCGAGGTCGGCGTCGCGCCGGCCGGCCTCGACCACGCGGTCGTAGGCGGCCAGCGAGGCGGCGACGCCCTCGTCGTCGACGCCTTCGGTCCGGCTCAGCCAGGTTGCCACCGCGTAGCGGTCCTGGGCGGCGTACGTCATGCCGGGGGTGCCGTTGGTGACCACCCACGGCACGTCGTCGCGCAGGGTGGCCGCGCGCAGCACCACCCCGCCGCCCTCGCTGTGGCCGAACAGCCCGGTGGCCTCGGCCCGCACGTCGGGCCGACCGCGCAGGAAGTCCAGCGCGGCGGCGGCATCGGCGGCCAGGGTCGCCGGCGTCGAGTCGCGCAAGTCACCGGACGAACCGCCGACGCCGCGCTTGTCGTAGGACAGCACGGCGATCCCGGCGTCCACCAGGTGCGCGCGGATCGCGGGGAAGTGGTTGCCGTTGTCCCGGTCGGACGGCCCCGAACCGCCGACCATGACACCCTCAGTGTCAACCTCAAGAATTAGATCAAGCGGCTGCGGCTTGGTCGGTGAGTCGTTGCGCGCCGCCGTGGAGTTCGGGGTCGTA
>NZ_JBEOVG010000138.1:0-16804 GCF_040295345.1 Actinosynnema sp. NPDC002837 | reverse complement strand
GACGGCCGCGACCGCGCGGCCGTCCCCGGCTCGTTCCGGTGGCGGCCTCGGCCAGGGCCGGGAACGACCGCGCGGCCGCCCCCGGCTCATTGCGGTGCGGGCCTCCGCCGGGACCGGGAGCTTCAGCCGATGCCGAGGGTCTCCGCCACGGGGCGCCGCGGGTCGTACGCGGGCCAGCCCGGGTCCCCGGTGCCGGCGAACGCGACCCAGGCGTCGTGCACCCGGGCCGCGAGGCCGGGCGGGACGGGGTCGGGGCCGAGCAGGCCCGTGTCACCGTGCAGCCAGGGCTCGTCGGCGACGTCGAAGACGAACGGCAGCTCGACGGTGTGGGCGGCGCCGAGTCGTCCGTCCAAGGCCGTCGAGCGGTACCCGAACGAGTAGACGTGGGTGCGGCCACCCGAGAGCCGGGCGTGGGCTTGCGCCAGGCGGGCCGTGCCGGCCCCGAACAGCGCCTCCCCGAGCACCGCGGAGCGCAGCTCGCCCGGTGTCGCGTCGGGCAGCGCCGTGCGGTGCGCGGCGACCTTGGACTCCGGGTCCGCGTACACCCTGGCGGCGAGGGCGAGCACGTCCGCCGTCGTGGAGGACTCCAGGTCGCCCCGCGGCACGAGGTAGAGGCGCCCCTCCTCGGTGTTCGCGCCGATCAGCAGGTCGACGTCGCCGGCCGGGCCGTCGGTGAGGCCGTCGGCCGGCTGGACGGCGAGGACCAGGCTGAACGGGCTGAGGCCGACCAGCGGGTCCGTCGCGGCGCCGGTGCACAGGTCGAGGCCGGCCAGCGCGGGCAGGACCTCCAGGAAGCGCTCGTCCGGGATCGCGGCGAACGCTTCGGCGGTCGGCTCGACGCCCAGCGCCGTGGCGGCTGCCGCGGTGACCCGTCGCGCCTGCTCCGGGGTGAAGGCGCCGGTGCCGCTGCCGCTCTGGACGATCGCCCGCCGGAACAGGCCCTTGGCCTCCGGGGTGGCGAGCAGCGCTCCGACGAGCGTGCCTCCCGCGGACTGGCCGAAGACCGTGACGTTGTCCGGGTCGCCGCCGAACGCGCTGATCGCGGCGCGCACCCAGCCGAGCGCGGCGAGCACGTCGAGCAGCCCGCGGTTGGCCGGAGCGCCTTCCAGGTCGAGGAAACCGGGGACGCCGACGCGGTAGTTCACCGTCACGAGGACGACGCCGTCGCGGGCGAACGCGCGGCCGTCGTAGAGCGCGGCACGCGTCGAGCCGGTGACGAATCCGCCGCCGTGCACGAAGACCATGACGGGGCGCTTGCCGCCGTCGGCGGCGGGCGTGCGGACGTCGACGGTCAGGTACTCCTCGCCACGCACCCAACCCGGCCCGAAGTAGGGGGACAGGTCGAGCCGGCCGAAGTCGCGGACCGGTTGCGGAGCCGTGGGCGACGGTCGGGTGCCGTCGCGGACGCCGGACCAGCCCGGGTGCGGCGCGGGCGGTGCGAAGCGGCCGGCGCCGATCGGCGCCGCCGCGTAGGGGATGGCGCGGTAGAACTCGCCGGAGTCGTCGCGGACGCCGCGCACGGCGCCCGCCGGGGTCGCGACGACCGGGTCTGCGTGCTGGGTCACGGGAAGCGCTTCCTTTCGGGGGGTTCAGGAGAGGCGGGAGAAGGCCGCCCACTCCTTGATCGCGAACTTCGACCCGTCGCGCTCGACCCGCGCGGCGCCGTGGCCGCCGAAGTGCGCGGGGAAGACGAGCGCGTGGTGCTCGGCGGCGTGGCCGAGCAGCTTGTGCCGGGTGGCCCGGGACTCGGCCGGGTCCTCGCAGAAGCAGGAGTTGATCCTGGGCTCCGCGATCTGCAGCGCGGTGTGCACCAGGTCCCCGACGAACAGGGCCCGATCGCCGCGGGACTCCAAGGCGAGCACGGACGAGCCGGGGGTGTGCCCTGGTGCGAGGTCGAGCCGCAGGTTCCCGTCGATCCGGTACGACCCCTCCCACAGCCGGGTCAGGCCGGCCTCGTGGACCGGGGTGACGCTGTCCTCGAAGACGTTCTGGTTCCCGCGGCCCAGCACGGACCTGTGCTCGTTGGCCGGGTCCCAGAACTCGAAGTCCCGCCGCGTCATCAGGTAGGTGGCGTTCGGGAACGTCGGCACCCAGTCACGGCCGTCGAGCCTGGTGTTCCAGCCGACGTGGTCGACGTGCAGGTGCGTGTTGACCACGATGTCGACGTCCTCGGGGCGCACGCCGGCGGCGGCGAGGTGGTCGAGGTAGCCCGTGTCCAGCCGACTCCAGACCGGCGAGTACGGCCGGTCCTTGTGGTTGCCCACGCCGGTGTCGACGAGGATCGTGCGCCCCTCGCTGCGCAGCAGCCAGGACTGGGCCGCCGTGTGGCACTCGTCCGTCTCGGGGTCCCAGAAGTCGGGCGCCAGCCAGTCGCGGTGCTCGTCCCACGAGCCGTCGGGACTGTCCGGGAAGAACTCGCCCGGCGTCAGGCCGACCGGGCCGTAGAACTCCTTGATGCGGGTGACGGTGACGTCGCCGAGGGTGATCTCCTCGGGGTGCTGCTCCATGTGCGTCCATCCTCGATCCAGTGTGTATGGCCGAACAGGACCGAGCCTGGACACGCGGACGGGCACGAACCACTCCCGCGTTGTCCTACCCCTCGCAGGGTGTGGTCGGGGTCCCGCCGTGCCCCGGATACTGGGCGCATGGACGCACCTGGCCCACTCGGCGACTTCCTGCGGGCCAGACGGGCTCGGCTGCGACCGGAGGACGTCGGTCTGCGCGACCTCGGGCCCCGCAGGCGGGTCGCCGGCCTCCGGCGCGAGGAACTGGCCCAGCTGGCGGGCGTCAGCGTCTCGTACTACACGAGGTTGGAGCAGGGCTTGTCCCGCGGCGCCTCGGCCGAGGTGCTCGACGCGATCGCCCGCGCCCTGCTGCTCGACGACCACGAGCGCGAGCACCTCGACCGGCTCGCCGGGGCCGCCCGCCGCACGCCCCGCGCGCGCCGCCCCCGACCCGAGAAGCTCGCCGACGAGACGCGCGACCTGCTGCGCGCCGTGGACGGCGTCCCGGCGCTGGTGCTCGGCCGGCGTGCGGACGTGCTGGCGTGGAACGCCCTCGGGCACGCCCTGCTGGCCGGCCACCTGGACTTCCACGGCCCGGACGACCTGGCGGCGCGGCCGAACATGACCCGGCTGCTGTTCCTGGACCCGCACTGCCGGGAGCTGTACGCGGACTGGAAGCGCAAGGCCCACGCGGTGGTCGGCAACCTGCGGATCACCGTCGGCAAGCACCCGCAGGACCCGCTGCTCGCGGAGCTGATCGGTGAGCTGACGATGAAGAGCCGTGAGTTCGTCGCGCTCTGGGCCGACCACCGGGTGGCGCCCTGCGACGCCGCGACGTACGACCTGCACCACCCCGTCGTCGGCGCCTTGACGGTGACCCAGCAGACGCTGTCGATCGCCCGCTCGCCGGACCAGGTGCTGGTCGTGTGCACGACCTCCGGCGGCTCGTCCTCCGAGGAGGCCCTGGCACTGCTCCGCCAGACGAGCGGCCGACCCGGGCAGACCCCCCGTGCGGGCGACCGGCCGATCGCGGCCATCCGGGGTGCCTGACCGCGACGGGGTGGGGGGCGCTAAGAAAATTTCTCGCCAACGAGAGAACGTTGACCCGGACGTGCCTGGTGGGTCACCATGGCTGACGGAAGGCGTTCTTCTGGGAGCGCTCCCGGTCCGCAACACTGTCGTTCTGGATCGAGAACATTTCGGCCAGGGTGGCGGCGTGATCCAAGGAGGATCTGTCCGTGCGCACTCATCTTCAACGTCGTCGACGGGCGGCGGTCGCGGCGGCTCTGGCACTGGTCGCCGCCGCGCTGGCACCGTCCGCCGCGCAGGCGGCCCCCGACGCCGGCCCCTCGGTCAAGGTCAACCAGGTGGCCTACGTGCCGGGCCTGCCGAAGCAGGCCACGGTGGTCAACGGCTCGGGCTCGCCGGTGGCCTGGGCGCTGCGCAACGCCTCCGGGGTGACGGTGGCGTCGGGGCAGACCAGCGTGCGCGGCGCGGACCCGTTGTCGGGTGACCACGTGCACATCGCCGACTTCTCGTCCTTCGACACCCCCGGCGCCGGCTACGTGCTGTCGGTGGCGGGCGCGAACAGCAACCCGTTCGACATCTCGGCCGACCCGCTCAAGCGCCTGCGCTACGACGCCCTGGCGTTCTTCTACCACCAGCGCAGCGGCACCCCGATCCAGGCCGAGTACGTCGGCTCGCGGTACGCGCGGCCCGCCGGGCACCTCAACGTCGCCCCGAACACGGGTGACGACGGCGTGCCGTGCCGGGTGTCGTGCGGCTACACCTCCGACGTGCGGGGTGGCTGGTACGACGCGGGCGACCACGGCAAGTACGGCGTGAACACCGGGATCGCCGCCTGGCAGCTGATCAACGAGTACGAGCGCACCCTGCACGTGGCCGACGCGGACCGCGCGGCCCTCGGCGACGGGAAGCTCGCGATCCCCGAACGCGGCAACGGCGTGCCCGACATCCTCGACGAGGCCCGGTGGGGCGTCGAGTTCCTGATGAAGATGCAGGTGCCGCCGGGGCGGGCGGACGCGGGCATGGTGCGGCACAAGGTCAGCGACGAGAACTGGACCGCCTTGCCGACGCGCCCCGACCAGGACGCGCAGCCGCGACTGCTCTCCGCCGTGACGACCGCCGCCACGCTCAACCTCGCCGCCGTGGCCGCGCAGGCCGCACGGGTGTGGCGCGACATCGACGCCGACTTCGCCTCCCGCGCCCTGACCGCCGCGCAGCGTGCCTACACCGCGGCCAAGGCCAACCCCGCCCGCTACGCCGATCCCAACGACGGCAACGGTGGCGGCACGTACGTCGACAACAACGTGACCGACGAGTTCTTCTGGGCCGCCGCGGAGCTGTTCACCACCACCGGTTCCAGCGCTTACCGCGGCGACGTGACCGGGTCGTCGTTGTTCCGCGGCAAGGGGTTCGACCAGGGCGGGTTCGACTGGTGGTGGACCTCGGGGCTGGGCGACACGACGTTGGCGCTGGTGCCCAACGGCCTGTCGGCCTCGGACGTGTCGGCCACCCGCGCGGCGTTCGCCTCCTACGGCGACCGGCTGCTCGACCAGGCGTCGTCCCAGGGCTACCCGGCGCCGGCGAGCGGCTACTACTGGGGCTCCAACGGCGTGGTCGCCAACGCGGCGAACGTGCTGGCGCTGGCGCACGACTTCACCGGCCAGGCCGAGTACCGCACGGGCGTCTACCGGACGTTGGACTACCTGTTCGGGCGCAACCCGTTCAACCACTCCTACGTGACCGGCTACGGCGAGCGCGCCACCCGCAACTCCCACCACCGGTTCTGGGCCAACCAGCTGGACCCGTCGCTGCCCATCCCGCCGGCCGGGTTGCTCGCCGGCGGCCCCAACGCCGACCTGCAGGACCCGGTCGCCCAGGCGCAGTTGGTGGGCTGCAAGCCCCAGAAGTGCTACCTGGACGACATCAACGCCTGGTCGGTCAACGAGGTCGCGCTGAACTGGAACTCCGCGCTGGCGTGGCTGTCGGCGTGGGCGGCGGAGAAGGCGGGGCCCGGTTCGCCCGCGGACACGACCGCCCCCAGCACGCCGTCCGGCCTGACCGCGACCGCCTCGGGCGGCTCGGTGTCCCTGTCGTGGGGCGCGTCGACCGACGACGTCGGCGTGACCGGCTACGACGTCCTGCGCGCCACCGGCTCGTCCGGCACGTTCACGCAGGTCGCCACGGCGCCCGGCACGACGCACACCGACAGCGGCCTGGGCGCGGGCACCTACCGGTACCAGGTGCGGGCGCGGGACGCGGCGGGCAACACGTCGGCCGTGTCGTCGTCGGTCTCGGTGACCGTGCCGGGCGGCGGGGCCGGCTGCACGGTCGTCGCCACGACGCAGACCCAGTGGGGCACCGGCTACGTCGTGCAACCGGTGCGGATCACCAACACCGGGACGTCGACGATCACGTGGGCGGTGGCGTTCACCCTGCCGTCCGGGCACTCGATCACCGGGTCGTGGAACGCGGCGGTGACCACCAGCGGCCAGGCCGTGACCGCGCGGGCCACCCGCTCGCTGGCGCCGGGGGCGACGGCCGAGTTCGGGTTCCAGGCCGCGCGCCCGGACGGCAGCACCGCGCTGCCCTCGGGCTACACCTGCACCGGCTGATCCCGCGTCACGACGGCGGCGCGGTGCTGCCCCGGACGACCAGCTTCGTCGGCAGCTCGACGCGGTCGTTGTCCGGCTCACCGCCCGCCGCCAGGGTCAGCAGCATCCCGGCGGCCTCCGCGCCCATCCGCCGCAACGGCTGCCGCACGGTGGTCAGCGGGGGATCGGACCACTGGGTGAACGCCAGGTCGTCGAAGCCGACCACGCTCAGGTCGTGCGGGATGCGCAGCCCCGCTTCGCGCGCGGCGTCGTAGACGCCCAGGGCCTGCAGGTCGTTGGCGGCGAAGACGGCGGTGGGCCGGTCGGGCAGCCGCAGCAGCTCGCGCGCGGCGTCCCGGCCGCCGTCGTGGTAGAGCGGCGCGGTCCGGACGAGCTTGCGGTCCTGCGGCACGCCGGCCGCGTCGAGGGCCGCGCGGTAGCCGTCCAGGCGGGCGCGGCAGCACAGGAACTCCGACGGGCCGTTGACCATGGCGATGCGGCGGTGGCCGAGGCCGACCAGGTGGCGGGTCGCGACCAGGCCGCCGTTCCAGTTCGTCGCGCCCACCGACGGGATCGAGTGGGTCGGCTCACCGGTGGGGTCCAGGGCGACCAGCGGGATGGCGCGGCTGCCGAGCTGGGCCAACTGGGCCTCGCTGAACTCGGCGGAGACCGCGATGACGCCGACCGGACGGCGGGCCAGCATCTGCCGCGCCCAGGCGCTCTCCGGCGTGTGGCCGCCCTGCATCTCCGTCAGCGTCACCGCCAGGCCGTGCGGGCGGACCGCCTCCTCCACCCCGCGGATGATCTCCAACGCCCACAGGCTGTCCAAGGACTGGAAGACCACCTCGACGATCGGGACCGCCTCGGTCTTCTCGTTCTTCTGGAAGCCGTGCTCGCGGATCAGCTCCTCGATGCGCCTGCGCGTCCCGTCGGACACCCCCGGCCGCCCGTGGATCACCTTCGACACGGTCGAGGCGGACACCCCGGCCAGGTCCGCGATCCGGGAAACCCGCACCTCACCGCCCCCGCGCCCATCCACAGCCACGAGCGGCAGCCTACGCGAAACGGCGCAGTCGACCGATCTTGACCCGACACCCCGCGCGCGGCGTGACCGGTATGGGTGGCAGGCTGAGCCGACTCGAGGGCGCGGGTTGGGTCGAGAGCTTCTGGGAGACCTCTAGGCGGTCCGACCGCGGGCCGCGCCGCCGCTTCTACCGGCTCACCGCCGACGGCGCCGACGCCGCGCGGGCCCTGTTGCTCGAACGTCGGGGTGCGTCGCGCCGGCGCGGCGCGGTATCGGCGGCTGGTCGAAAGGTGGACGCCGGTCCTCTGGCACGTCGCGCGGGGCCGCGGGCTCCCGGTCGAGAGGGCCGAGGAGGTCGTGCGTGCGGGCCGCCGACGAGCCTTCCGGATTGAACGTTCAACAGGGACGTGGCGGTCCGTCGTGCCCCCGTCAGGCGCTGCCGCCGCGCACCAGTTCGGTGGGCAGGAGGAGACCGGGTTCGCCGTCGTGCCCGTGCTCGACCTGGCGCAGGCAGCGGGCGATCAGTTCGCGGGAGATGCGCTCGACGGGGATGCGGGCGCTGGTGAGGGTCGGTTCGGTCACCAGGCCGACGGCGCCGCCGTCGAAGCCCGTGATCGCCACGTCGGCGCCGACCCGCAGCCCCAGGGAGTGCGCGACGCTGAGGACGACCGCGGCCACGGCGTCGCTGCCCGTCACGATGGCGCTCGGCGGGTTCTTGCCGGTGAGCAGTTGGTGCGCACGCCGGCGGACGCCCTGGTCGGGACCGCGGAAGACCGACGCCTTGGGCACGCGCAGGCCGTGGTGGGACAGGCGCTGGAGGAAGCCGTCGAGGCGTTCGGCCTTCCAGTACTGGTCGCCGTCGGTGCCGAGGTAGGCGAACCGCTGGTGGCCCTCGGCGACGAGCAGGTCCACCACCGCGCGCATGCCCGCCACGTTGTCCACGTCCACCCAGTGCTGCGGCAGGTCGGGGGAGAGGCGGCCGAAGGAGGCGAAGGGGATGTCGCTGTCGGCCAGGAAGCGGGCCCGCTCGTCCCGCACGCTGGACTCGGACAGGACCACCGCGTCCACCGCGTGCCGGGCGACGAGGTCCTTGAACACGCCGAGGGGGTCGTCGCGGTGGTGGGTGAAGACGAGCACCTGGTGGTCGACGTCGGCGCCGGCCTTCACCAGGGCGAGCAGGAAGTGCAGGGTGAAGCCCTGCGCCCGGTCCAGCTGCTCGCCGAAGATGTGGTAGCCGATCTGCATCGTCCGCCGTGAGCGCAGGGTCTGCGCGGCGCGGTTGGGCTGGTAGCCCAGTGCCCGCATGGCGCTGGTGACCTTCTCGTGGGTCGCGGCGGAGTAGTACTCGTCGCGTCCGTTGAGGACGTTGGACACGGTCTGCCTGGACACGCCCGCGGCGGCGGCCACGTCCACGATGCCGACGCGCCGCCTTCCCTGGTCCGCACCGTCTCTGGGCACCGGGGTCCACCTCCTCGTACCGGGACATCATTCACCCCGGGTGACCACGTCGTCGCATTGAACGTTCAATGTTGCGCACTCGTTACCACCGCCACCGTTGACCCGCCGAGATCGTGCTGACATCTTCCATGGAACGTTCAATGTGACGAGCGCTTCACCGCCTGGAGGTCGTGTGTCCACCGCACCACCGGTCATCGCGCCGGCCGTCGACGGCGTCGGCCGGATCGTCCACTTGCGAGCCGACGGCGTGAGCTTGGTGCTGCACCACAAGGACTCCGGGCTGCCGCAGGTCCTGCACTGGGGCGCCGACCTCGGCCCCGACGCCGGTCTGGAGGCGTTGGCGTCGACGAGCGTGCCCGCGGTGGTGCCCAACGCCACCGACACGCCGGGCGCCGTGGCGGTGGTGCCGGAGCACGCGACCGCGTGGCCGGGGCTGCCCGGCCTGCGGGGCCACCGGGAGGGGCGTGACTGGTCGCCGCTGTTCACCGTCGAACGGGTCGTCGAGGACGGTGGCTCGTGCCTGGTCCGGGCCGTCGACGCGGCGGCCGGTCTCGCCCTGGACCTGGAGGTCGGGCTCACCCCCGCGGGGCTGGTGCGCCTGCGCGCCACCGTGCGCAACACCGGTGACACGGCCTACACCCTCGCCGGGTTGGTGCTCGCGCTGCCCCTGCCGCGTCGTGCCACCGAACTGCTCGACCTCACCGGGCGCTGGGGCCGGGAACGCACGCCCCAGCGCAGGCCGTTCGGCGTGGAGGCGCACGTGCGGGACAGCCGGCGCGGTCGGACCGGGTCGGACGCCACGCTGGTCCTGGTGGCGGGTGAGAGCGGCTTCGGCTTCCGACGGGGGCAGGTGTGGGGCGTGCACGTCGCGTGGAGCGGCAACCACCGCACCTACGCCGAGCGGGTGCCCACCGGCGAGGCCGTGATCGGAGGCGGCGAGCTGCTGCTGGAGGGCGAGGTGCGGCTGGAGCCGGGGGAGACCTACACGACCCCCGAGGTGTTCGGCTCCTGCGGCGACGGGTTGGACGAGCTGTCGGCCCGCTTCCACCGCCACCTGCGGTCGAGGCCCCACCACCCGCGGGGGCCGCGGCGCGTGGTGCTCAACACCTGGGAGGCGGTGTACTTCGACCACGACCTGGAGCGGCTGCGCGACCTGGCCGACCGGGGCGCGGAGTTGGGCGCGGAGCTGTTCGTGCTGGACGACGGCTGGTTCCGCAACCGGCGTGACGACACCGCCGGCCTGGGCGACTGGCACGTCGACGAGCGGGTCTGGCCCGACGGCCTGCACCCGCTGGTCGACCACGTCCGCTCACGGGGCATGGAGTTCGGCCTGTGGGTGGAGCCGGAGATGGTCAGCGCCGACTCCGACCTGCTGCGCGAGCACCCGGACTGGATCCTGTCGACCGGTGGTCGTCGCCCGCCGCTGATGCGCGGCCAGTACGTGCTCGACCTGACCCGGCCGGAGGTGCGGGACCACCTGCTGGAGCGCCTCGACGCGCTGGTCACCGAGTACCGGATCGCCTACCTCAAGTGGGACCACAACCGCGACCTGGTCGACGCGGGCGACTCGCGCACCGGCCGCGCCGCCGTGCACGCCCAGACGTCGGCGGTCTACGGCCTGCTCGACGAGCTGCGCCGCCGCCACCCCGGCCTGGAGGTCGAGTCCTGTTCCTCCGGCGGGTCGCGGGTGGACCTGGGCATCCTGGAGCGCGCCGACCGGGTGTGGGCCAGCGACTGCATCGACGCGTTGGACCGGCAGGGCATCCAGCGCTGGACGGGCCTGCTGCTGCCGCCCGAGCTCATCGGCGCGCACGTCGGCGCCGCCCGGTCGCACACCACCGGGCGCAGGCACGACCTGTCCTTCCGGGCCGTCACCGCGCTGTTCGGCCACCTGGGCATCGAGTGGGACCTCGCCGCCGCCGACCCGGCGGACCTGGCCGGGCTGGCGCGCTGGGTGGCGTTCTACAAGGAGGTCCGCGGCTGGTCGCACCGCGGCCGGGTGGTGCGGTCGGACTCGCCGGACCCGGCGATCCTGGTGCACGGCGTGGTGTCCGAGGACGACGTGCAGGCGCTGTTCGCCGTGGTCGCGGTGGCCTCGGGGACGACGACGTCGCCGGGGCGGGTGACGCTGCCCGGCTTGCCGCCCGACGCGCGGTTCACCGTGCGCCCGGTCGACCACGCCGGCCTGCCGCCGTCCACGTCCCTGGTCGCAGTCCCGTGGCTGGCCACCGGCACCTGCCTGTCCGGGCGGGAACTGGCCGAGGTGGGCGTCCAGATCCCGCCGCTGCACCCCGAGCAGGCCCTGCTGCTGCACCTGGAGCGGGAGGAGGGCGCATGACCGCCGCACGCCGCGGCGACCTGCGGGTGGCCCTGCTCTTCCTGCTGCCGGCGGGTTTCGGGTTCGTGCTGTTCTACGCCTGGCCGGCGCTGCAGACGTTCTACCTGAGCTTCACCGACTACAGCCTGCTGGCCGCGCCGAACTGGGTGGGCGCGCAGAACTACCGCGACGCCCTCGGCGACGCCAGGTTCGGCAACGCGCTGCTGGTCACCGTCGAGTACGTCGTGATCAACATCGGCGTGCAGACCGTCGTGGCGCTGCTCGTCGCGGTCCTGATGCACCGGCTGACCAAGTCGTCCTTCGTCCGGGGCCTGCTGTTGCTGCCCTACCTGATCGCCAACGTCGTGGTGGCGCTGGTCTGGTACAACATGCTCGACGCCCAGCTGGGCATCGTGAACGCGGTGCTGTCGTGGGTCGGGATCGACCCGGTGGCGTTCTTCGGCGAGACCTCCACGGCCATCCCGACCATCGCGCTGGTCAACGTGTGGCGGCACCTGGGCTACACGGCACTGCTGATCTTCGCCGGGCTCCAGGCCATCCCCAGGTCGGTGTACGAGGCCGCGGCGATCGACGGCGCGTCGGAGTGGCGGATCTTCCGCGGCGTCACGCTGCCGCTGCTGCGGCCGGTGCTGGCCATGGTGCTGGTGCTGACCGTCGTCGGGTCGTTCCAGATCTTCGACACCGTCGCGGTCACCACGCGCGGCGGCCCGGTCGACGCCACCCGCGTCATCTACTTCTACATCTACGAGAAGGCGTTCCAGCAGTTCGACTTCGGCTACGCCGCGGCGCTCTCGGTCGTGTTGTTCGCCATCCTCGCGGGCTTGGCGGTGGCGCAGCTGCGCCTGCTGCGCGCGGGCAGCTCGGACCTGGACTGAAGGGAGCCCGCGATGACCACAATCGGTACGGGGTGGCGCAAGGCGCTCGGCTGGGCGGTGTTGGCGCTGCTGGTGCTGATCACGCTGTTCCCGTTCTACTGGATGCTGCGCGTCTCCCTGTCGGACAACCGGGCGTTGGCGGCCGACGCCGACTCGCTGCTGCCCGCCGGGTTGACGCTGGGCGCGTTCGAGCGCGTGCTCGGCCTGGCGTCGCTGGAGGAGGCCCGCGCCCAGGGCGGGTCCGGCGCGTCGATCGACTTCGGGCGCTTCCTGCTGAACTCGGTGCTCACCTCGACGCTCATCACCGCCGGGCAGGTGCTGTTCAGCTCGATGGCCGCCTACGCCTTCGCGCGGCTGCGCTGGCCCGGGCGCGACGCGGTGTTCTTCGTCTTCCTCACCGCGCTGATGATCCCGCCGATCTTCACCGCGCTGCCCAACTTCGTGCTGATGCGCGACCTCAAGCTGCTCAACACCTACGCCGCGATCGTGCTGCCGTTCTTCTTCATGACGCCGTTCGCGGTGTTCTTCATGCGCCAGTTCATGCTGGGCATCAGCCGCGAGGTCGAGGAGGCGGCGCGCATCGACGGCGCCGGGCACCCGAGGATCTTCTTCCGGATCATCCTGCCGATGAGCCGGGCCCCGTTGGCGACGCTGGCGCTGCTGGCCTACGTCACCGCGTGGAACGAGTACTTCTGGCCGCTGCTGGTCGGCCAGGGTGAGGGCGTGCGCGTCCTCACGGTGGCGCTGGGCGTGTTCCGCTCCCAGACCCCGCAGGGCAGTCCCGACTGGGCCGGCCTCATGGCCGCCACCCTGCTCGCGGCGCTGCCGGTCATCGCGCTGTTCGCCGCCTTCGGTCGGCGGATCGTCGACTCCATCCAGTTCTCCGGCATCAAGTAGCCGTCCGGACGCGGGTGGGACAAAGGAGTTTTCACCGTGCACAACAAGTTGTCCAAGCCGGCCGCCCTGGCCGCCGCCGTCTCGTTGGCGCTCGCCGGCTGCGCCGGGGCGCCGGGCGGCGGCAGCGGCTCCGACGAGATCACCTACTGGCTGTGGGACGCCAACCAGCTGCCCGCCTACCAGGCGTGCGCCACGTCCTTCCAGCAGGCCAACCCCGGCACCACCGTGAAGGTCGAGCAGTTCGGCTGGGCCGACTACTGGAACAAGCTGACCACCGACCTCGTCGCGGGCACCGCCCCGGACGTGTTCACCAACCACCTCAACTACTTCCCGACCTACGCGGGGAAGAACCAGCTGCTCCCGCTCGACGAGTTCGTCGCACGCGACGCAGTGCCCACCGACGTCTACCCCAACGACCTGGCCGACCTGTGGACCACCCAGGACGGCAAGCGGTACGGCCTGCCCAAGGACTTCGACACCGTCGCGCTGTTCTACAACAAGAAGATGCTCGCCGAGGCGGGCGTCGCCGAGTCCGACCTGGCGAACCTCACCTGGAACCCCCAGGACGGCGGCACCTACGAGAAGCTGATCGCCCGGCTCACCGTCGACGCCAACGGCGTGCGCGGCGACCAGCCCGGCTTCGACAAGTCCAAGGTGGCCGTGCACGGCCTGGGCCTGGACGAGAACAACGGCGCCGGGGTCGGCCAGCAGATGTGGAGCGCGTACGCGCTGAGCACCGGCTGGACCTACACCGACAAGAACCCGTGGGGCAGTCGCTTCAACTACGACGACCCCCGCTTCCAGCAGACCATGGGCTGGTTCCGGAGCCTGATCGACAAGGGCTACATGCCCAGCCTGGCCGTCGCCCGCTCGGGCACCAGCGTCAACGACGGCTTCGGCGCGGGCAAGTACGCGCTGAGCACCAACGGCTCCTGGATGATCAACAGCTACTTCGGCTACGACGGCGTCGAGGTCGGCGTCGCACCCACCCCGACCGGCCCGTCCGGCAAGCGCGCCACCATCTTCAACGGCCTGGCCGATTCCATCTACACCGGCACCGACAACCGCGAGGGCGCCTGGAAGTGGGTCAAGCACCTCGCCTCCGCCGAGTGCCAGAAGTCGGTGGGCGAGAAGGCGGTGGTGTTCCCCGCCCTGCCCGAGGCCCTCGCCGTGGCCGAGAAGTCGTTCGCCGCCAAGGGCGTGGACATCACCGCCTTCACCAAGCCCCTCGCCGAGGGCTCCACCCACCTGTTCCCGATCACCGACCACGCCCCGGAGATCTCCGCCGTCATGGGGCCCGCCATCGACGCCGTGCTGTCGTCCCAAGCCGACCCCGGCTCGTTGACCCAGGCCAACGAGCAGGTCAACGCCCTCTTCCGGTAGACAACGACCACCCTGGAGCACCGATGCGACAACGACCGGCAAGATCCCGGACCACCATCGGCGCGGTGACCGCCGCGCTGGTGCTGGCCACCCTGTCCCCGATCCCCGGCTCACCGACCGCCGCCGCCCAGCCCGCGCCCACGGCCGAGACCCTGCGCGTGGACCTCGCCGCCTCCACCGGGGCGTTCCGCGGCGGCGCCACCGGCATCCTCTACGGCCTGGGCGACCCCGGCGTGCCCTCCCACGACCTCATCGCCGGCATGAAGCCGCGCAGCGTCGCCCAGAAGCCCCCGGACGGCGAACAGCACCCCAACGGCGACGCGCTCGTCGTGGCCGACGACCTCTTCGCCTCCGGCGGCGCGGACGTCTACATCAACTCGCAGGACATCTACAGCGCCTGGCCCTACCAGGACCTGGGCATCGACGACTACATCGCCCGGCTGCGGCCCCAGCTGGAGAAGGTCGCCGCACGCCCGGACCGCGACCGGTTCGTGTGGACGATCTTCAACGAGCCCGACTGGATCTGGTACGGCGACTGGGCCACCAAGAAGGACAAGTTCCTCGCCGACTGGACGAAGGTCTACCGGACCGTCAAGTCCGTGCTGCCCGACGCGCGCATCGACGGACCGGGCGAGGCCGGCTACAACCCGGGCCGGCTGCGCGACTTCCTCGCCTACGCCAAGGCGAACGACGTCCTGCCGGACATCATCACCTGGCACGAGCTCAGCCCGGACTCGCTCAACCACTACCGCGCCCACCACGAGGACTACCGAGCCATCGAGAAGTCCCTGGGCATCGATCCCCTCCCGATCAACATCACCGAGTACGCCAACCGCCGCGACACCTCCGTGCCCGGTCAGATGATCCAGTGGATCACCATGCTGGAGGACACCAAGGTCGAGGGGCAGATGGCGTACTGGACGCTCGCCGGCAACCTCAGCGACCACGCCGTGCGCACGTCCCGCGCCAACGGCGGCTGGTGGCTGACCAAGTGGTACGCCGACCTGTCCGGCGACACCGTCCGCGTCACCCCTCCCCGGCCCAGCACCCGGGACACCCTCCAGGGCCTGGCCACCCTCGACCGCGCCGACGCCAAGGCCACCGTCCTGCTCGGCGGCACCGCCAACCCGGTCGACGTCGCCGTCACCGGCCTGGACCGCAAGACCTTCGGCGGGCACGTGGACGTGCGCGTGTCCAAGACCAGCTGGTCCGGCTACGAGGGCGACGCCGGGCAGCCACCGGTGGTGGCCGCCGCACGCGTGCGGGTCTCCGACGGCGGGATCACCGTCAAGGTGCCCGGCGGCGACCCCCTGGCCGCCTACCAGGTGATCGTCACCCCGGCCGGGCTCGCCTCCGCCCCGGTCGCGAACGCGCCGTGGACCGCGAGCCACGAAGCCGAATCCGGCCTGGTGGAGAACGCCGCCGTGGTCAACCAGGCCGATCCGTCGGGCTGGCGCTACACCACGTCAGGCGGCAAGGACGTCGGCTACATGAACAACGCCGGCTCCCGCGTCACGGTCGACGTCGACGTGCCGCGCACCGGGACCTACCGGCTCGGCGTGCTGTACGGCACCGGCGGGTTCGTCGGCAGGCAGGCGCTCTACGTCGACGACGCCCACCGCGCCACCCTCACCTTCCCGGCCACGCTGAACTGGCAGTACCGCGGCCGGCTCGACACGCCGGTCCAGCTCACCGCCGGTCGCCACCGCCTGTCCCTGCGCACCAGCGACCCGACGGGCTTCCTCGGCAGGCCCGCCGACGTCGCGCTGGACCGCATCGACCTCACCGAGATCACCGGCCCGGAGACGAGCACCTACCAGCTGACCGACTCGCGCCGCACCGGCGGCTCGGTCGACCGCGGGGTCCGGGCGCTGCGCGCCCTCGTGCCCGACGCCGTGGTGCTGGGGCCGGGTGACACCGTGACCACCTACGTCTCGGCCGCGGAGGACGGCTACTACGGGCTGTCCACCACGTGGTTCGGCGCCGGCCGCAGCGCCCTGGGCCTGACCCTGTCCGACCGCCGGGTCGAGGGCGGCGACCTGACCGCCGACCGGGCGGGCGCGTGGACGGGCAGCGTGACCGCGCACCTCAAGGCAGGCGTCACCGAGGTCGTGCTCTCCAACGAGGGCCGCACGCCGCTGGTCCTGGGCACGCTCACCCAGGTCCGCGACACCGCCGCCGACCGGCACGCGGTCCGCGTCGAGGCCGAGGCCGGGCAACTCGGCGGGACGGCGGCGATCACGTCCGGCCCGTGGGCGTCCGGCGGCTCCTACGTCGGGCAACTCGGCAACGGCGGCACGCTGACCGTGCCCCGGCCGGCCGCGGTCCGCAGGGCCGGCCAGTACAACCTGACCGTGGCCTACGCCCAGGCCGAGAAGAACACCGGCCACCCCTACAACACCGACGCGGTCACCAGGTTCCTCGACACCACCGAGGCCGGTGGCGGCACGACCCGTGCGCCCTACCGCCACAACTACACCTGGGACGGGTTCTGGCCGGAGACCTCGCCGCTCGACCTGACCACCGCCGGCGGCGCGCTGACCCTCGGCAACGCCACCGGCGCGGGTCCCAACGTCGACTGGGTCCAACTCGCCCCGCTCGTCGCGGCGAACTCGGTCACCCCTCGGCGCTGACCCCGCGGCGGCGGGGGGGGGGGGGGGGCCGCCCGCGGGCGCCAAAGCCACGCACCGGCGGGCGGGTGGGGAGTC
>NZ_JBEOVG010000137.1:0-16852 GCF_040295345.1 Actinosynnema sp. NPDC002837 | reverse complement strand
GAGCCGCTTGCGGGGTGACGGGGCGGCCCGCGGTGCGCGGGCCGCCCTCGCCCGTTCCTAGGCCCGGGCCCACCGCTGGTTGGCGCCGGTGTGGCAGTTCCACACGATCACCGCGGAGCCGTTGGCGGTCGCGGCGGCGTTGACGTCGAGGCACAGCCCGTTCTGCACGTTACTGATCGTGCCGTTGGTGTTGAGGTTCCACTGCTGGTTCGTGCCGCCGGTGCAGTCCCAGATCCGCACCCGGCTGCCCGCGGCGGCGTTGCTCGGCATGTCGAGGCACTTGCCCAGCACCTGCAGGGCCTTCCCGTTCACCGCGAACTGCTGGTTGGCGCCGCCGTTGCAGTCCCAGATGATCATCTGCGTGCCGTTGGCCGAGTTCGCGCCGTTGACGTCCAGGCACCGGCTGCTCGCCTCGCCGCGCAGCCGGAACGTGGTCGGGTCCGGGCCGGGGCCGGGGCCCTGCTCACCGGTGAAGAACTTCCACACCTCGCCCTTGACCCAGCTCCTGGCGCCGGACTCGCAGCCCGCGCACCCGTCCACCGGTCCCTGCTGGTGGCCACCGTCGAACGGGGCCCAGACGACCGGGTACCCGGTCCGGCACCCCGAGTAGGCGGTGGTGATGTGCGTGTTGCTGCCCCGGGCCGGCTCCGGCGGGTTCTGCACCGTGCAGCCGTTGTTGCGGACCCACCGGTCGCGCTGGCCGCGTCCGCTGCCGATGTTGTCCGAGATGCCGTGGATGCCCATGTAGGCGACGGGTGCGGTGCCGCCCGCGCAGCCGCTGATCTCACCGGGGGAGGCGATGGCGGCGATGGCGCGGAACACCGTCGGCCGGGAGCACGCGAGCGAGATGCTCATCGCGCCGCCGTAGCTGAAGCCGAGCGAGAAGCGCTGCGTCGTGTCGACGCAGAGGTCGTCCTCGATCCGCTTGATCATGTTGTCGACGAAGGTGACGTCCTCGCCGCCGGAGTTGCCCCAGCCGTTGTTGAGGCCCTGGGGCGCGACGAAGATCGCGGTGTTGTTCGACAGCTGCTTCAGCCCGTAGTGGGCGTAGACGGCCCCGTCGCTCCCGCCCCCGGCGACCTGGTCCATGGTGCCGCCCAGCCAGTGGAACCCGAAGACCAGCCGGTGCTGGTAGGTGTTGTTGTAGTTGTCGGGGATGCTCAGGATGAAGCTGCGGGTCTTGCCGCCGCTCTGGATCGTGTGCGTGCCGCTGCGCAGGGTCGGCGCCTTGCCGCAGCCCGGGGTCGCGGCGGCGGTGGTGACGGTGTCCGACGCGGCGGGCGCCGCGGGTGCGGGCTCGGCGCCGGCGATGTCGGCGCCGGTCAGCAGCAGTGCCGCGGCGGCGCCGATCACCGTCCAACGCCGGTGGGGGCGGTTGTCCTTTGACACGGGTGTGCTTCCGTTCTGTGTGGTGTGGCTTGCTGATGAGCTCGGGTCGGCGGTCATCCGCTGCCCTCCGGCGCCGTGTCGGCCGGGATCGTGCCGGAGTCCGGCCCGGACGGCAGGTACACGTGCACGTGGCCCTTGCCGGCGTCGATGCTGATCACGTCCAGCTGGAGCGCGGCCACCGACCAGGTGCGCAGCGCCAGCGTGCGCTGCGCGCCGGCCAGGGCCAGCAGGTCGCCCGCGAGCGGTTCGGGGGCGGTGACCGCGGCGGCGAACCCGTCGACCGCGGCGGCGAGCTGTTCGACGGCGGTGCGCATCCCGGTGCGGGCGACGTTCACGCCGTTGCCCGCGGACGGTGTCTCGGCGTACCGCCGCACCTCCGCGGACACCACGTCGCGCCAGCCGCGCACCTCGTCGATCGCGGGCGCGGTGGGCGAGCCCGTGCCCGGCGGGGGAGCCGCCTTCGCCATCGCCTGCAACACCGGCGTCAGGCGTTCCCGGCCACCCTTGGCGAGCTCGATCAACGTGCCGACGTGCTCGACGTCGCGCTGCGCCTCGGCCTGCTGCAACTCGGCGATCCGGCGCTGGGTCGCGTCCGGCCCCGACGTCCACGAGCCCGACACGAACGCGACGGCGAACCCGAGCGCGAACGCGGTGACCAGGGCGGTCACCGGACCCCACGACGAGCGTGGTGATCGCGGCCCGGCTGCCTGGCGCAGCGACTTGCCCCGCCGCACCGGCGTGGTCCTGCCCATGACCTTCCTCCTTGCCGTGCGAAGGAACCCGGCGGTGCCGGCCCGCGGCCCCGGCGCGTGCCGGAGCCGCGGACCGCCCGCTCAGGGCAGCGTCCAGCGCTGGTTGGCGCCGCCGTTGCAGGTCCAGATGATCAGCTGCGTCCCGTCGGCGGAGCTGCCGCCGTTGGCGTCCAGGCACTTCGTGCCGTTGCGGAGCGAGCCGTCGGACTGGGCCGACCAGTTCTGCGAGCCCGAGCCGTTGCAGCTCCACAGCTGCACCAGCGCGCCGTCGGCGGTGCTGCCGCCGTTGACGGTCAGGCACTTGCCCAGGGCCCGGAGCGTCTGCCCGGTGCGCGTCCACGTCTGGTTCGCGCCGTCGTTGCAGGTCCACAGCTGGACCTTGGCCCCGTCGGCGGTGCTGCTGCCGTTGACGTCGACGCACTTGCCGCCGATGCCGACGATGCGGCCCGTCCCGCCGCCGGTGCCCGGCGTGCCGACCCCGTTGCCGGTGAACGTCATCGAGTCGACGTCGAAGGAGCTCGTGCCGGTCCGGAACACCATGAACAGCTCCGTCGTGCCACCGGGGTTGGTCACGTTCACCGCGGGCGTGCTCACGTAGTTGTCCCAGCCGCCGGTGCTCGGGACGGGGACCGTGGCGATCAGCGCGCCCGTCGGCGAACCGGCCCGGAACTCGATCGAGCCGCCGCCGCTGGGCGACGACAGCCGCACGGACACCTGGCTGATCCCGGTGAAGTTGTACGGCTTGAACGAGACCCAGTCGTTGGTGCCGATGTCGCCGACCCGACCGCCGGACTCGGCGCCGGACTGCGACACCACCCGCACGCCGGAGGAGCCGGTGAAGTACTCGACCTGCTTGCGCTTGGGCTGCAGCAGGACCTTCCGGTTGCCTTCCAGGGCGGGCACGCCGGACGTGCCGTTGTCGGTGTACCGGCTCGCCGCCACCCAGAACGAGTTCAGGCTGGCGTGCGCGCTGTCGGTCTCGGCCGTGAACGTGCCGGTGCAGCCGGGGATCGGCGCGAGGTCGTGCCCGTGCTGGTCGTGGCCCAACGCCGGGGTGGTGGTCACCTTCGAGCAGTCGATGGAGGCGTCCTCGGGGTCGGTGACCGTGACCGTGTACGGGATCGAGTCGCCCCAGCCGAACATGCCGCCGTCGGGGACGCTCAGGTTGACCGTCGGCGCGGTGTTGCCCGAGGTCACGACCACGCTGGTGACGCCGGACTTCCCGCCCACGTCGGTGACGGTGAGCTTGGCGTTGAACTGCCCCCTGGCCGAGTAGGTGTGCGTGGGGTTGGCCTCGGTGGACGTGCTCCCGTCGCCGAACTCCCACCGGTAGGTCACCGGACCGCCTTCCGGGTCACCGGAGCCCGCGCTGGAGAACCGCACCGTCAGGGGTGAGGAACCCGAGGTGGGCGTCCCGGTGGCGGTCGCGACCGGACTGCGGTCGCCGCTCTTGTAGTCGATGCGGTAGAGCCCGGAGTCGGGGTTGTCCCGACCGTAGCCGGAGCCCCATTCGAGCAGGTACATCGCTCCGTCCGGGCCGAACTTCATGTCCAGCGGCGACTTGAAGCTCAGGTTCGACAGGAAGTCGTTGATCTTCAACAGCTTCCCGTCCTGGCCCACCCGGAACTCCCACATCCGGTTGCGCGACCACTCGCCGAAGAACGGGATCTGGTCGAAGTAGGCCGGGAACTTGGTGGGGGAGGGGTTGTTCGCGTCGTACCGGTAGATCGGGAACGCGCCGGGCGCCTCGCCGCCGGAAGGGCTGCCCATCTCCGGGAACTTGTTGCCGTTCGCGCCGTTGCCGTACCAGACCTCGGCCTTGCGCGCGGCCGGGAGCGTGGTCAGGCCGGTGTTGTTGGGCGAGTTGTTCACCGGCTGGTCGCAGTTGAACTTGGCGCCCGACTGGCCCGTGGCGAAGTTGTAGTCGTTGAACGGGATGTTGTCGCCGATGCAGTACGGCCAGCCGTAGAAGCCGGGCGAGGTGATGACGTTCCACTCCACGGTCCCGCCGGGTCCGCGGTTGGGGTTGTCGTTGGCCGCGTCGGGGCCGTAGTCGGCCGCGTAGATCGTGCCCGACGTCGGGTGCACCGAGAACCGGAACGGGTTGCGGAAGCCCATCGCGTAGATCTCGGGCCTCGTCCTGGCCGTGCCCGGCGCGAACATGTTGCCGGACGGGATGGTGTAGGTCCCGTTGGTCTCCGGGTGGATGCGCAGGATCTTGCCCCGCAGGTCGTTGGTGTTCGCCGAGGTGGCCTGGACGTCGTTGTTCGCCCAGCCCGGCCGCTCGTCGATCGGCGCGTAGCCGTCCGAGCGGTGCGGCTGGACGTCGTCGCCGGTGCCGATGTAGAGGTTGCCGTTCGGGCCGAACGCGATGTAGCCGCCGGTGTGGCCCGGCTCCGGCGCCTGCCGCGACGACGGCACCTTCATCAGGATCCGCTCGCTGCCCAGGTCCAGCGAGTCGCCGTTCACGGTGAACCGGGAGACGCGCGCGATGTCCTCGCCACCGCCCGCCGGCGAGTACATCAGGTAGATCCACTTGGTGGTGGCGAAGTCCGGGTCGAGCGCGAGCCCGGTCAGACCGTCCTCGCCGCCTGTGTAGACGCTCAGGGACGCCGCCGTGACGGTGGTGCGGGTGTCCGGCTTGTGGATCTTCACCTTGCCGCCGTACTCCGCGTAGAAGACGCGGCCGTCCTTGGCGACGTCGAGCGCCGCCGGTCCGACCGTGTTGTCGTCCAGCGTCACCTTCTCGAAGCTGCTCCACACGGTGGGGCCGCAGTCGGCCTGCACCTTGCCGCCCGCCGACTCCACGCCGCCCTTGACGTGCTCGCGGAACAGCGGCTCGGAGTAGCTGGACGCCTGGTGGCCCATGGCGGTGGCCCACAGCCGGCCGCCCTCGTAGTTGCGGCACCACGAGATCGGGTGGTCGTAACCCATCCGGCTGGAGCCGGGGTCGTACGTCGTCTCGTCGGCGGTCACCAGCACGTGCGCGCTGCCGCGCGCGGAGCGGGTGAAGTTGTACCACTCCTCGGTGCGCGTCCACCGGTCCGGCAGCGCCGCGCCGGACGGGTGCTTGCGGTCGGCGACCTTGGCGGTGCCGGACACGGTCGCCGAGTGCGCGGTCATGGTCATGCCGAGCATCTGGTCCCACCACGGGAACTGCTGCTCGATGTTCATGTCCGTCGCGTTGTGGATCGCGGCGAAGCCGCCGCCGGCGCGCATGTACTTCTGCGCCGCGGCGCGCTGCGCGTCGTTGTCCCACACCATGCCGGAGGTCTGGAGCATGACGACCACGTCGAACGTGGCGAGGGAGGCGTCGTTGAAGATCGACGAGTCCTCGCTCTTGGTCAGCTCCCACTCGTTCTGGGCGGCCAGCTGCTCGAACATCGTGATCCCGGCGGGGATCGAGTCGTGGCGGTAGGCGCCGGCGGCGGTCTTGCTGAACAGCAGGACGTGGAACCCTTCGGGGTGCGCGGGCGCCGGCGCGGTCGCCAGCCCCAACATCACCACCACGCAACCTGCTATCGACAGCAGGCGCGCGAATCTGTGTCGCATGGCCACTCCTCTGGGGCACTCGAAGGCGACTGACGGGATTACGCGGCGGCGGAGTGCGGGCGGGAACGACGGCGTCCGGCGGCGGTCACCGGGACCGGCGTGCTACGTGCGCGTGCGGCGGCGGCCGGTGCACGAGGGTCGAGCCGGCGCGGTGCACGGCACCGCGCCGGCTCGGATTCGGATTCCAGTCCGCTTGGAACACCACGGGCTGTCGACCGCGGTGGGCTCAGGGCGCTTCAGGGGGTGGGGCGGACTCGTCCGCGCTCATCGGCGGCGATGATCGAGCCCATCGACGAGCAGACATGATCGCTCCCTCGGTGCGTCGTTGCCCGGGTGCTGAATGTCATACATGTACGCGCGTAGGTTCGCCGCGATTTGTAGCACACATTTGCCGAACGAGTCCAGATCCGAGCGCACGCCCGGCACACCCCATCGTCGTGGACGAGGGGTGTCGAGCGGTACCGGTGGTCAGCCGAAGAGTCGGCGCTGGATCTCGCGGCGGTAGTCCTGCAGGGTGTTGTCGATGTGGACGCCGGCGGCCGCCGCGGCGGCTTCGGGGTCGCCGTCGCGGATCGCCTGGTAGATCGCGACGTGCTCGTCGACGGCCTCGGCCGCGTGCCCGCCGACCGAGCCGTGCAGCCCGATGGTGCTGGACTGGCGTTGCAGGCGGCGGGCCTCGCGCACGGCGGCGGCGAGGAACTGGTTGTGGGACGCCGCGGCGACCGCGAGGTGGAAGTCCTCGTCACCGCGTTCGAACAGCGCGGCCTGGTCGGTCAGGTGGCCTTCGCGGCAGGTCTCCGCGGCGGCGGCGATGGCGCGCAGCTCGGCCGGGGTGGCGTGGGTCGCGGCCAGTCGGCTGGCCGCGGTCTCCTGCACCCGGCGGAACTCGAAGAGCATGTAGACGTGGTCGAGGTTGGTGGGCAGGAAGAAGCCGCCCCACCGCGAGGAGCCGAGCATGCCCTCGTCGTCGGCCACGTAGAGCCCGCGCCCCTTGTGCGCCCGCACCCGTCCGATCGCGGAGAGGATCTTGACGGCTTCCCGGACCACGGTCCGGCTGGTGCCCATCCGCGCGGCCAGCTCGTTCTCGGTCGGCATCCGGTCGCCGGGCCGCAGCTCCAGCTCGGCGATCAGCTGGAGGATCTGCTCGGCGACGAGCTCGTAGCCCGGCCGGTACGGACCGGGCGCCGGGGTGGTGTCCGGTTGCCCGGTCGGGCCGTCCGGCACAAGTGCGCCATCCGTCAACGCCGCTCCTTAGTGACGGGGTCGCCAGAAGGGTATGACCGGCTCACCCGCTGTCCGCCCAGCCCACCTCCGGGTAGGGCGGCCACCGTCGAGCGCGCGTCGCGGTGCCTGGCTCGTGCACGTCAGGTGCGGATCGTACTCGGTGCTAACGATATGCGGGCACCGGGGCAAAAATAAGCATGCTTATTTGGCCCCGGTGGCGGCTGTCGGGGGTCGTGGACGTCGAGGACCGCCGACGGGTCGAGCCTGGCTCAGCCGTGCCAGGCGCAGCTTCACAGCCGTTCGGGCGGCAACCGGTAGACGCGGGTGGCCGTGCCGCCGAACACCTCGTCGCGCTCGGCGGAGCTGAGACCGGCGGTCAGGCCCTCGGCCGCCGCGACGACCTCCTCGTACGAGCCCGCGAGCAGGCAGACCGGCCAGTCGGAGCCGAACATCACCCGCGACGGACCGAACGCGTCCAGCACGACGTCGGCGTACGGACGCAGGTCCGCCACGGTCCACCCGACCGGGTCGGCCTCGGTGACCATGCCCGACAACTTGCAGGTGACGTTCGGCTCGGCGGCGAGCCCGCGGAGGAGGGACGCCCACGGTTCGAGGTCGCCGGCGGCGATCGGGGGCTTCGACAGGTGGTCCAGCACGAACGTCGCCCCGGGCAGCGCGCGCACGGTCTCGATCGCCGCCGGCAACTGGTGCACGAGGGTGAGCAGGTCGTAGGCCAGCCCCGCCTCCGCGACCGCGCGCAGCCCGCGCCGGACGTCGGGCCGGGTCAGCCACCGCGGGTCCGGCTCACCCTGCACCAGGTGCCGCACCCCGACGAGCAGGTCGCCGCCCGGACCGGCGCGCAGCGCGGCGAGCACGTCACCGATGCCGGGATCGGTGAGGTCGACCCACCCGACGACGCCCGCCACCAGACCTTTGCCCTCGTCGGCGGACAGGGACAGGAACTCGGCCGTCTCCTCGACCTCCGGGAGGACCTGGACCAGCACCGTCCGGTCGATCTCCGCCACCGCCGCGACCGACGACAGGTCGTCGAGGGTGAAGTCGCGGCGGATCGGGGCGAGGTCCGCTCCGTCGAGCCAGTCGTGGGCACGAGGGCTCGGCCCGGTCGAGGTCGGCGTGCCCGCCGGGAGCCGCCAGACGTGGTGGTGCGCGTCTATCCGGATCATGTCGTCTCCACCTCGGTCGGCCGCCGCACGAGCGCGGCGAAGGCTAGCAACACATCCCACCTCATCGGACGCGGGCGTTGCCGGGCGGTCAGGCCCGCTGGAGCAGGAAGCGCTGGTTGTCACCCCCGCCGGGGGTCCACTGGGAGATGCGCGCGCCGTCGGCGGTCGACGCGCTCCACACGTCCATGGCCAGGTTGCTGAGCCGGTTGACCAGGCTGACGACACCGCCGCCCTGGTCGACCACGCGCCACTGCTGGCTCGTGGCGTTGGTGTCTTGTCGCTGGGTGATGTCGGCGCCGGTGCTCGAACTCGCGACCTGGAGCACCAGGCCGCTGTGCCGGGCCCGGACGCGGTAGTAACCGCCGCCCGAGTCGACGAAGTCGAACTGCTGGTTCAGCCCGCCGGTCGCCGACCACTGCTGCAGCAGGGCCCCGGCGGCGGTGGACACGCCGCTGATGTCGGCGAACTTGCCGCTGTGCCGCGCGACGAGCCGGTAGTACACCCCCGGCTGCACGATCGGCCCGCTGCCGCCGCCCTGCCCGGTCACCCGGTACGTGTGCCCGGCCTGACCCGGGAACTCGACGACGTCCGCCTCGGGCTTGGTCGGCTGCACGACCGCGCCGCTCGTCGTGTCGGTCAGCTCGAACGTGCCGGTGAACACCCGGTTGCGGATCCGGACCGCGCCGTCGCGGTCCGGCGTGACGGAGAGGGTGATCGCGGTGCTGCTCCAGGTCGCGCCGACCGTGTACCCGCCGCGCCCGCGCAGACCCGTCACGCTGCCCGTCGGCCACGCCGGCGGCAGCGCGGGCAGCACGTGCAGCTCGCGGTTGTGGCTGTGCAGCAGCATCTCGGCGATGCCGGAGGTCGCGCCGAAGTTGCCGTCGATCTGGAACGGCGGGTGCAGGTCGAACATGTTGGGCGCGAGCCTCGCCGGCGTCACCAGGTAGCGGATCAGGTCGTGCGCCCGGCCGCCCTCCTCCATCCGCGCCCAGTAGTTGATCTTCCAAGCCAGCGACCACCCGGTGCCGTCGTCGCCGCGCAGCTGGAGGGTCCGGCGGGCGGCCTCGAACAGCTGGGGCGTGCCGCGCTTGGTGATCTGGTTGCTCGGGTGCAGGCCGTACAGGTGCGAGACGTGCCGGTGGTTCGTCTCGGGCTCCACCCAGTCGTAGAGCCACTCCATGATGTTGCCGCGCGAGCCGACCCGCATCGGGGCGAGCCGTTGCGCCGTCGCGCGGACCCGGGTGCGGAAGTCGGCGTCCACGCCGAGCACCTCCGAGGCGCGGGCGCAGCCCTCGAACAGATCGCGCAGGATCTGCATGTCCATCGTGGGACCCGCGGCCACGCTGGCGTTCGCGTGGTGCGGCAGTTCCGGCGAGTTCGACGGGTTGGTGACCAGCCACTTCAGCGTCGGTTCCTCCACGAGGGTGTCGAGGAAGAACTGGGCGGAGCCCTTCATCGCGGGGTAGTAGGACCGCAGGAACTCGACGTCGCCGGTGAACAGGTAGTGGTCCCAGATCATGGTGGACAGCCACGCGCCGCCGGTCTGCCACATGCCCCACAGCGCGCCGTCCACCACCGAGGACCCCCGCCACCCGTCGGTGTTGTGGTGGGTGACCCAGCCGCCGGCGTTGTACTGCGCACGCGCGGTGCGGGCGCCGGTCACGGTGAGGTCGTTGATCATCCGGAACACCGGCTCGTAGCACTCGGCGAGGTTGGTCGTGTCCGTCGGCCAGTAGTTCATCGGCAGGTTGGCGTTGATGGTGTACTTCGAGTCCCACGAGGGGGTCAGCTGGTCGTTCCAGATGCCCTGCAGGTTCGCGGGCTGGCTGCCCGGCCGCGACGACGCGATCAGCAGGTACCGGCCGTACTGGAAGAGCAGCGCGGAGAACTGCGGGTCGACCGCGGTGTTGTGCTGGGAGATCCGGACGTCGGTCGGCTGGTCCGCCGCCGCGGTGCGACCGACGTCGAGGGTGACGCGCCCGAACAGCCGCTGGTAGTCGGCCACGTGCCGGCTGCGCAGGACGTCGTACGCCGTGCCCTGCGCGCCGCTGAGGCGGCCCCGCGCGATGCCCTGGTAGTCGCCCGCCACGTTGCGGTAGTCGACGTAGCTGGTGCCGATCGAGATCAACAACGTGACGCTGTTGGCGTTGGTCACCCGCAGCGTGCCGCCGGAGCTGCTGGTGCTGCCACCCTCCGCGACGGCCTTGGCCAGCGCGAGGAACCGGACCGAGCCCGCGATGCCCCGCTGGTCGCCGGACCGGCCGTCCAACCCGATCGTCGTGCCGTCCGGGCTCGACGTGGTCGCCCGTTGCGGCGTGCTGAACGTGGCGGTGAACGAGATCGACCCGGGCGTCTCGGCGGTCAGGCGCATCGCGATCACCTGGTCCGGCGCGCTGGCGATCACCTCGCGGCGGTACCGCACGTTGTTCGCCACGTAGGTCACCACGGTCGTGGCCGTGGTCAGGTCGAGCCACCGCTGGTAGCCGGACACCGTGCCGGGGCTGGGGAAGGTGAGCCTGAGGTCGCCCACGGGCTGGTAGGCGAGCTGGCCGGCCGGGTTGCCCAGCATGGCCTGGTCGATGAGGCTCTGCGCCTGCGACCACTGGTTCGCGAACACCAGGCGTCTGATCTCCGGCAGCGCGGCCGCACCCCGCGTGTTGGTGTAGTCGTGCGGACCGCCGGCCCACACCGTGTCCTCGTTGAGCTGCAACCGCTCGGTGTCGGCGTTGCCGAAGACCATCGCGCCGAGGCGGCCGTTGCCGATCGGCAACGCGCGGAGCCACTCCGTGCCGGCCTGCCGGTCGTACCACAAGGCCAGGTCGTCGACCGCGCGCACTTCCGGCGGCGCGGCCGAGTCGGCACGGGCCACCGCGGTCCAGCCGCCCGGCACCAGCGCGGCCCCGGCGCCCGCCGCGCCGAGCTGCATGAGTCGCCTACGTGGCAAGTCCGACATGCTGGATCCTCCAAAGCGGACGGTGGTGGACCGGGCGCGGGCCACGACTGTCCTCAGTGGCCGGTGGGCCGCCGGATCGCGGCGCAACGCCCGCGGCTCGGCCGGAGCCCTCCGGGCAACGTAGCCATCGGCGAACGGTGCCGTCAATGCTTGACGGGCGATTGATGTTAGCGATAACACGTGTTTCTTGCCGAGGCACCCGATCAATTGCGCATTCGCCTGGCAGTTCTGACGAAGCCGTTGCGGCTAACGGGTTAGCGCTAACAATTTTAGCAAGTCGAACGTTGACGCCCCGAGTCGTGGGTGGCTACGGTGCGGGAAGGCTCCGGAAGGTCCGCCGGCACGAGGTGGGCAACCCGGCCGCACCCGTCGACGATGACGAGGGGGCTCTTCGATGCGACGAACACATCGGGCTGGACCGGGCGCCGTGTTCCGGCCGGCGCGTCCGCCCGACCCCGGTCGCCGGGCGCCGTCTATTGAGGACAGTGCGGCGCACGTCGCCCGGACTCCCGGCGGGCGACCGGCGAAGTCGTTGCTTTAGCCGATCATTAGCACTTAGCCTCCGCTCCGGTCCGAATCGGTTCGAATCGCGCACCGACCGATTCGTGCGGAGTACCCGTGGTTCACCGGCGAACCGTCCCGGCCGTGCCCGCCTTCGCGGTCGCGTGCGGAGTCGGTCCGCCGCGCCACCCGCCGCCGGCACCGGCCCGTCGACGGGGTGATCGCGGAAAAGTCGCCCGAATTCTTCCCGACTTCGACTGGGAACGCTCCCGGACACCTCCGGGCGCCGCCGGCCGGGTCGAAGCCCCGTCAGCTGAGATCAAAGGGTGTGAGCCTGCCATGAGACATCGGGTCAGGGCGGCGTTGTCCGCCGCTCTCCTCGTGGCCGCCGGTGTGGTGGCGACGGTGATCGGCTCCTCGTCACCGGCGTCCGCGCACGCGGTCAACCCCGCCGACTTCCAGCAGGTCGAGCTGGCCCGCGGGGTCGGCGAAGTGGGCGAGCCGATGACGCTCGCCGTCCTGCCGGACCGCTCGGTGCTGCACACCGCCCGCAACGGGACGGTGCGCCGCACCACGGCCGCGGGCGTCACCAGCGTGATCGGCACGGTGCCGGTCTACACGCACGACGAGGAAGGCATGCAGGGCATCGGGGTGGACCCCGGCTTCGCCACCAACCGGTTCATCTACCTGTTCTACGCCCCGCCGCTGTCCACCCCGGGCGGTGACGCGCCGGCCACCGGTTCGGACTTCTCGGCGTGGAAGGGGGTCAACCGGCTGGCCCGGTTCACCCTGAACGCCGACTTCACCCTGAACATGGCCAGCCAGATCACCGTGCTGGAGGTCGCGACCGACCGCGGCAACTGCTGCCACGTCGGCGGCGACATCGACTTCGACGCGGCGGGCAACCTGTACCTGTCCACCGGGGACGACTCCAACCCGTTCGACTCCAGCGGCTACACCCCGATCGACGAGCGGACCAACCGCAACCCGGTCTACGACGCGCAGCGCAGCGCGGGCAACACCAACGACCTGCGCGGCAAGGTGCTGCGGATCAAGGTGAACGCCAACGGGTCGTACTCGATCCCGGCGGGCAACCTGTTCGCGCCCGGCACCGCCAACACCCGGCCCGAGATCTACGCGATGGGCCTGCGCAACCCGTTCCGCTTCAACGTGGACAAGGCGACCGGCGCGATCTACCTCGGCGAGTACGGGCCCGACGCGGGCACGAGCAGCAACACGCGCGGGCCCGCCGGCCTGGTGGAGTTCAACCGGATCACCTCGGCGGGCAACTACGGTTGGCCGTACTGCGTCGGCTCGAACACCACGGCCGAGGCGTACGTCGACTACAACTTCGCCACCGGGCAGTCCGGCAGCCGGTTCAACTGCGCCGCGCCGGCCAACAACTCGCCGCGCAACACCGGGTTGGGCACGCTGCCCGCCGCGCGCTCGGCGTGGATCAAGTACGACAACTGCTCCTTCTCCGCGTTCGGCTGCGGCTCGGAGTCGCCGATGGCCGCTCCGGTGTACCGGTACGACGCGGCCAACCCGTCGTCGATCAAGTTCCCGCCCGCGCTGGACGGGCACGTGTTCGCCACCGAGTTCGGCCGGCGCTGGATCAAGACCATCGACGTCAACGCCGACGGGTCGGCCGGGCAGGTCAGCGACTTCCCCTGGCGCGGCACGCAGGTCATGGACGCCACCTTCGGCCCGGACGGCGCGCTCTACGTGCTGGACTACGGCACCGGCTGGGGCAGCGGTGACGCCAGCTCGGCCCTCTACCGCATCGAGTACAACCCGGCCGGGAACAAGGCGCCGACCGCACGGGCCGGCGCGAACCCCGTCTCCGGCAGCGCGCCGCTGACGGTGAACTTCTCGTCGGCCGGCTCCTCGGACCCCGAGGGCGGCGCACTGACCTACGCGTGGAACTTCGGCGACGGCGCCACGTCCACGGCCGCCAACCCCACCCACACCTACACGTCCAACGGGCAGTACTCGGCGACGCTCACGGTGACCGACACCGGAGGCCGCTCCGGTAGCGCCGGCGTGTCGATCTCGGTCGGGAACACCGCGCCCGTGGTGAAGCTGGACTCGCCGGTCAACGGCACCCTGTTCAGCTTCGGCGACGCCGTGCCGTACACGATCACGGCGTCGGACGCGGAGGACGGCACGATCGACTGCACCAGGGTGAAGCTGAGCTACGTGCTCGGCCACGACAGCCACGGGCACCCGATCACCACGCAGACCGGCTGCTCGGGCACGTTGCAGATCCCGGTGGACGGTGAGCACGACACGGCGGCGAACCTGTTCGCGGTGCTCGACGCCGAGTACACCGACTCCGGCGCGAACGGACAGCCGCCGGTGACCACGCACACGCAGCACGTGCTGCAGCTGCGGCACCGCCAGGCGGAGCACTACTCGACCCAGTCCGGCACCGCCCTGTACGACAAGGCCGCCGCCGAGGGCGGGCGGACCGTCGGCGACATCCAGAACGGCGACTGGATCGCGTTCGAGCCGTACGCGCTCGGCACGACCACGAGGTTCACCGCGCGGGTGTCGTCCGCCGGCTCGGGCGGCACGCTGTCGGTGCGCAGCGGTTCGCCCACCGGGCCGGTGCTCGGCTCGGTGACCGTGCCGGTGACCGGCGGGTGGGAGACCTTCACGGACGTCTCCACCACCTTGGCCAACGTGCCGCCGGGGACCATCGCGCTGTACCTGACCTTCGCCGGCGGCTCGGGCACGCTCTTCGACGTGGACGCCTACACGTTCGGCACGTCCACGGGGAGCACGCGGACCGGGCCGATCGTCGGGGTCGCGAGCAAGTGCGTGGACGTCAACGGCGGCAGTTCGGCGGACGGCGCGAAGGTCCAGCTGTGGACGTGCAACGGTGGCGCGAACCAGCGCTGGACGGTGAGCGGGTCCACGTTGCGCGCGCTGGACAAGTGCATGGAGGCGGCCGGCACCGCCGACGGCAGCCTGGTGCGGCTGTGGACCTGCAACGGCGGTGGCGGCCAGAACTGGACCGCCGGCGCCAACGGGTCGCTGGTGAACGCGCAGTCGGGCAAGTGCCTGGACGCCAACGGCGCCAGCTCCGCGGACGGCACGCAGTTGATCATCTGGAGCTGCCACGGCGGCACCAACCAGCGATGGACCCTGCCCTGACGGACCCGCCCTGACGGACCCGCCCTGATGAACCCGCCCCGACGAACCCCGCCCGGATGAAACCGGCAAGGACCGCGCGGTGGCGTCGTCCCCACACCAGGGGCGACGCCACCGCGCCCTCCTCCCAGGAGGCCAAGAGATGAGAAACCCCTTCACCCGGCGCGTGATCGGGGTGGCCGCCGCCGCCCTGACCGTCGCCGCGCTCAACTCCAGTCCACCGGCCGCCGCGGCCGACGCGCCGTACGACGTCCTGGTGTTCTCCAAGACCGCGGGCTTCCGCCACGACTCGATCCCGGCCGGCATCCAGCTGATCCGGGACCTGGGCGCGGCCAACAGCTTCACGGTCACCGCCACCGAGGACTCGAACCACTTCACCTCCACCAACCTGGCCAAGTACGAGACGGTGGTGTTCCTCAACACCACGGGTGACGTGCTCAACGCGACGCAGCAGACCGCGTTCGAGTCCTACGTCCGCGGCGGTGGCGGGTACGTCGGCATCCACTCGGCGTCCGACACCGAGTACGACTGGCCGTTCTACGGCGAGCTGGTCGGCACGTACTTCACCTCGCACCCGGCCATCCAGCAGGCGACGGTCCGGGTGGAGAACCGGGCGCACCCGGCCACCGCGCACCTGAGCCCGGCGTGGACCCGGACCGACGAGTGGTACAACTTCCGCGGCAGCGTCCGGTCGACGGCCCGGGTCCTGGCGACCCTGGACGAGTCGACCTACAGCGGCGGCTCGATGGGCGCCGACCACCCCCACACCTGGTGCAAGACCGTCCAGGCGGGCCGCTCGTTCTACACCGGCAGCGGCCACACCCAGTCCAGCTACGCCGAGGCGGGTTTCCGCGCCATGGTCCTCGGCGGCCTGCGCTACACGGCCAACCGGGCCGACGCCGACTGCCGGCCGGAGAACGGCTACACCACCCTGTACAACGGCTCCACCACCGGCTGGACGCAGGTCGGCCCGGGCGGCTTCACCAACAGCGACAACACGCTGACCTCGTCCGGCGGCATGGGGATGCTCTGGTACAGCGCCAAGGAGTTCCGCTCCTACTCCCTCAAGCTGGACTGGCGGATGCCCGGGGACGACAACTCCGGCGTGGTGCTCGGGTTCCCGGCGGGCAGCAGCGCGGACTCGGCCCTCGCCAACGGCCACGAGGTGCAGATCGACGCCACCGACACCGCGGACAAGACGACCGGCGCGATCTACGGTTTCAAGGGCGCCGACCAGGCGGCCCGCGACGCCGCGCTCAACCCGCCCGGCGAGTGGAACACCTACGAGCTGCTGGTCGAAGGCGAGCGCTTGCAGGTGTTCCTCAACGGCGTGCTGATCAACGACTTCACCAACACCGACCCGGCCCGGTCCCTGGCGTCCGGGCACATCGGCATCCAGAACCACGGCACCGGGGACGACGTGTCGTTCCGCAACATCCGGATCAAGGAGCTGGGCACCGTCCCGGTTCCGCGCACCGGGCCGATCACCGGCGCCTCCGGCAAGTGCGTCGACGTCAGCGGTGGCAACACGGCTGACGGCACGAGGTTGCAGCTGTGGACGTGCAACGGCGGCGTGAACCAGCGCTGGACGGTCAACGGGTCCACCCTGCGCGCGCTGGACAAGTGCATGGAGGTGTCGGGGACGGCGAACGCCGCGGCGGTGCGGCTGTGGACCTGCAACGGCAGCGGTGGCCAGAACTGGACCGCCGGCGCCAACGGCTCGCTGGTCAACCCGCAGTCGGGCAAGTGCCTGGACGCCAACGGCGGCAGTTCCGCGGACGGCACGCAGTTGATCATCTGGAGCTGCCACGGCGGCACCAACCAACGGTGGACCCTGCCGTGAACCGAAGGAGTGTTCGATGAAAGCCAGCGTTGAGGCCCCCGACACCCCGCGGACACGACGCCGACGACCGGTGACGGCCACCGTGGCGGCGGTGCTCCTCGCGGCCGGCACGGTGACGGCGGTGACCGCAGTGCCCGCGTCGGCGGCCACGGTCGACCCGAGCGCGTGGTACGTGCTGGTGAACCGCAACAGCGGCAAGGTGCTGGACGTGTACGGCCTGGCGACCAACGACGGTGGTCGCATCGCGCAGTGGTCGCGCAACGACGGCGCGAACCAGCAGTGGCAGTTCCTGGACTCC
>NZ_JBEOVG010000136.1:0-18014 GCF_040295345.1 Actinosynnema sp. NPDC002837 | reverse complement strand
CACCTAGGCCCGATTTGACATGGGTTCGGGTGCCATAGGCTGGTCGAAGCCGGGCAGGCTTGGCGGACGCTCTTCCCGCCAGGCCTGCCCGGCTTTGGCCTGCCTGGGGTGCCCGTAAGGGCCCCATGTCAAATCGAGCCGAACAGCACCACCCCGAACGCCGAACTCCCGCACCTGAACGCAGGACACTCCCGACCTGAACTCAGGACACGCGCGACGTCGGGTCAGTCGGTCTGGTCCACGCCCAGGTAGAAGGCGATCAGGCGCAGCAGGTGCTCCGTGTCCACCGGCTTGGTCACGTAATCGGTCGCCCCCGAAGCCAGGGACTTCTCCCGGTCACCCTTCATCGCCTTGGCCGTCACCGCGATCACCGGCAGGTCGGCGTACCGCGACATCGCCCGGATCGCGGCCATGGTGGCGTTCCCGTCCAACTCCGGCATCATGATGTCCATCAGCACCAGCGTCACGTCGTCGTACTGCTCCAACGCCCGCACCCCGGTGATCCCGTTGTCCGCGTAGATCACCTGCAACCCGTGCAGCTCCAGCACGCTCGTCAACGCGAACACGTTCCGCAGGTCGTCGTCGACGATCAACACCTTCTCGCCGTGGAACCGCATCGGCGCGGGCGGCAGCTCCGACGGCGCGATGAGCGCCTGCGTGGCGTCGTCGGCGGGCGTCAGCAGCTCCGGCACGACCTCCGGCTCCACCGGGACCGGCGGCACCAGGCCCTGCTCCGCCAGCGGCAGGTACAGCGTGAACGTCGACCCGACGCCCGGCTCGGACCGCACGTCCAACCGACCGTCGAGCAACGTCGCCAGCTCCCGGCTGATCGACAGGCCCAACCCGGTGCCGCCGTACTTCCGCGACGTCGTGCCGTCCGCCTGCTGGAACGCCTCGAAGATCACCGACAACTTGTCCGACGGGATGCCGATGCCGGTGTCCTGCACGTCGAACGCGACCGAGCCCTCGACCACCCGGATCCGCAGCTTGATCTCGCCGTCGTGCGTGAACTTCACCGCGTTCGACAACAGGTTCCGCAGGATCTGCTGCAACCGGTGCTCGTCGGTGTGCAGGGTGGGCGGCACGTCCGGCTCCACCACGACCTCGAACGCCAGCCCCTTCTCCGCGGCCAGCGGCGAGGTCATCGCCTCGACGTACCCGACGACGTCGGACACGTGCACCGGGTCCGTCTGCACCTGCATGTGCCCGGCCTCGACCTTGGTCAGGTCCAGGATGTCGTCGATCAGCTGCAGCAGGTCCGTGCCCGACGAGTGGATGGTCTTGGCGAACTCCACCTGCTTCGGGTTCAGGTTCCCGTCCAGGTTGTCCGCCAGCAGCTTCGCCAGGATCAGCAGGCTGTTCAACGGCGTGCGCAGCTCGTGCGACATGTTCGCCATGAACTCCGACTTGTACTTCGACGCCGACGACAGCTGCCGCGCCCGCGCCTCCAGCTCGACCGAACCGGCCCGCAGCTCCTCGGTCAGCCGCTGCGACTCCACCAGCAGGGTGTCGGTCCGCGCGTTCGCGAGCATCGTGTTCAGGTTGACGCCGATGTTCTCCTTGAGCTGGTCCAACAGGTCCAGGTGCACCTCGGTGAACTCGCCGAACGACCCCAGCTCGATCACGCCGAGCGTCTCGCCCTGGAACACGATCGGCAGTATCACCAGGTTCGCGGGCGGCGCCGAGCCGAGCCCGGAGCCGATCTCGATGTACCCCGGCGGCACGTCGGTGACCAGCACCGTCTTCTTCTCCACCGCGACCTGCCCGACCAGCGACTCGCCGCGCGTGAACCGCGTGGGCCGGCCGCCGCGCGGCGTGTACCCGTAGGACGCGGTCAGGTCCAGGGCGTTCGACTCGGGGTCCGCCAGGAAGAACGCGCCGTGCTGCGCCGACACCAGCGGCGTCAGCTCGCTGATCACCAGCGACGCCATGGCGTTGAGGTCGCGGTGCCCCTGCATCTGGCCGGACAGCCTGGCCAGGTTCGTCTTCAGCCAGTCCTGCTCCTGGTTGGCCCGGGTCGACACCCTCAGGTTGCCGATCATCCGGTTGATGTTGTCCTTCAGCTCGGCGACCTCGCCAGACGCCTCCACGGTGATCTGCCGGGTCAGGTCGCCCGCCGTCACCGCCGTCGCCACCACCGCGATCGCGCGGACCTGCCGGGTCAGGTTCCCGGCCAGCTCGTTGACGTTCTCGGTCAGCCGCTTCCAGGTGCCCGAGACGCCTTCCACCTCGGCCTGGCCGCCGAGCTTGCCCTCGGTGCCGACCTCCCTCGCCACGCGCGTGACCTCCTGGGCGAAGGAGGACAGCTGGTCGACCATCGTGTTGATGGTGGTCTTCAGCTCCAGGATCTCGCCGCGCGCGTCGACGTCGATCTTCTTCGACAGGTCGCCCAACGCCACCGCCGTCGTCACCTGGGCGATGTTGCGCACCTGCGACGTGAGGTTGTTCGCCATGAAGTTGACGTTCTCGGTGAGGTCCTTCCACGTGCCCGCCACGTTCGGCACGCGGGCCTGGCCACCGAGGATCCCCTCGGTGCCGACCTCGCGCGACACGCGGGTGACCTCGTCGGCGAACGCGCGCAGCGTGTCCACCATGCCGTTGATGGTGTCCGCCAGCGCCGCGACCTCGCCCTTGGCCTCGACCGCGATCTTCTTGGACAGGTCGCCGCCCGCGACCGCCGTCGCCACCGCCGCGATCGACCTGACCTGCGTGGACAGGTTGTCGGCCATGACGTTGACGTTGTCGGTGAGGTCCTTCCACGTGCCGGCGACCCCCGGCACCCTGGCCTGACCACCCAACCGCCCGTCCGTGCCGACCTCCCTCGCCACCCGCGTCACTTCATCCGCGAACGAGGACAGCTGGTCGACCATCGTGTTGATGGTCGACTTCAGCTCCAGGATCTCGCCCCGCGCGTCGACCGTGATCTTCTGGGACAGGTCGCCACCGGCGACCGCCGTCGTCACCTGGGCGATCGACCGGACCTGGGCCGTGAGGTTGTTCGCCATGAAGTTGACCGAGTCGGTGAGGTCGCGCCAGGTCCCGGCGACCCCGGGCACCTGCGCCTGACCGCCCAACCGTCCGTCCGTGCCCACCTCGCGGGCCACGCGCGTGACTTCGTCGGCGAAGGAGGACAGCTGGTCGACCATCGTGTTGATGGTGTCCTTCAGCTCCAGGATCTCGCCGCGCGCGTTGACCGTGATCTTCTGCGAGAGGTCGCCGCGCGCGACCGCCGTCGCGACCTGCGCGATGTTGCGGACCTGGGAGGTCAGGTTGCCGGCCATGAAGTTCACGGAGTCGGTGAGGTCGCGCCAGGTGCCCGCCACGCCCGGCACCTGGGCTTGACCGCCCAGCCGCCCGTCGCTGCCGACCTCGCGCGCCACCCGGGTGACCTCGGCCGCGAACGACGACAGCTGGTCGACCATCGTGTTGATGGTGGTCTTGAGCTGCAGGATCTCGCCGCGCGCGTCGACGTCGATCTTCTGCGACAGGTCGCCCTGCGCGACCGCCGTCGTGACCTGCGCGATGTTGCGGACCTGGGAGGTCAGGTTGCCGGCCATGAAGTTCACGGAGTCGGTGAGGTCGCGCCAGGTCCCGGCCACGCCGGGCACCTGGGCCTGACCTCCCAGCCGTCCGTCCGTGCCGACCTCGCGCGCCACCCGCGTCACTTCATCCGCGAACGAGGACAGCTGGTCGACCATCGTGTTGATGGTCGACTTGAGCTCCAGGATCTCGCCCCGCGCGTCGACCGTGATCTTCTGCGACAGGTCGCCCTGCGCCACCGCCGTCGCCACCTGCGCGATGTTCCGCACCTGCGAGGTCAGGTTGTTCGCCATGAAGTTCACGTTGTCGGTCAGGTCGCGCCAGGTCCCGGCCACCCCGGGCACCTGGGCTTGACCGCCCAACCGCCCGTCCGTGCCGACCTCGCGCGCCACACGCGTGACCTCATCCGCGAACGACGACAGCTGGTCCACCATCGTGTTGACGGTGTCCTTCAACTCCAGCATCTCGCCCGCCACCGTCACGGTGATCTTCTGCGACAGGTCGCCCTGTGCCACCGCCGTCGCCACCTGCGCGATGTCGCGGACCTGCTTGGTCAGGTTGTCGGACATGAAGTTGACCGAGTCGGTCAGGTCCTTCCACGTGCCCGCCACCCCCGGCACGACCGCCGTGCCGCCGAGCCGCCCGTCGGTGCCGATCTCGCGCGCCACCCGCGTGACCTCGCCCGCGAACGTGCGCAGCGTGGCCGTCATCGAGTTGAAGCTCTCCACCAGCACCGCGACCTCGCCGCGCGCGTCCACCACGATCTCCTGCGACAGGTCGCCCTCGGCGACCGCGGCGAGCACGCGGCTCAGCTCGGCGGTCGGCCTGGTCAGGTCGTCGATCAGGCCGTTCACCGAGTCCGCCGCCGTGGCCCAGCCACCGGTCGAGGTGCTCGGGGCCAGCCGCTCGCCGAGCCTGCCCTCCTGACCGACCGACTGCCGCACCCGGACCAGCTCGCCCACCAGCCACTGGTTGCGCTCCGCGATCTCGTTGAAGACCTCGGCCAGCTCGGCTGTCACCCCGTCGCGGTCTCCGCCCCTTTTGGGCACCACGAGACGACGGCGGAAATTGCCGTCCTTCATCTCACGCATCGCGGTCAGCAGTCGGGACAGGGTCACGTCCGTGTCGTCCTGGGCGGTCGTCACACGAGCCTCCGATGTCAGCGGAACTGCGCCAAGCCTGCCACTGTTGGAGGCAACTTGTCCGATAGGTTGGGTCGACCCGACACACAGGAGCCGTGATGGCCCAGGGCTACCGGCAAGGCGCCGACACGGGCCTCGACCTCGACGCGTGGCGTCGCGTGGTCGACGGCTTCCACGAGGCCGTCGTCGTGCTGGACCCGGAAGGTGTCGTCCGGTTGGCCAACCCTCTCGCACCCGCGCTGTTCCCGCAGGTCCGGACGGGCTCGATGCTGCCGGACGGCGGCACCGGTCGCGGCCGGCGGCAGGACCTCGGCGACGGCTGGGTCGCCTTGTACCGGGGCGTGGACGACTTCCTCGACGACGCCGCCCGCCGGATGACCTCGCTCACGGAGCGTGCGGCGACGCTGCGCGCCGTGGTCGAGCTCGCGCCCGCCGAGCACGCCGTCGTGGTGCTGCCCGGCGTCCGCGGCCGTCTCGAATGGTGGCGGCGCACGCCCGCCGGCGACGTGGCCGTGGCCCGCACCACCCGCCAGGTCGCCGGCACCGCGCCCGGCCTCACCGCCGTGCTGGAACGGCGGGTCGACCACGCCGAGCTGGCCGAGCTGGGCGAGGGCCCGTGGGGCGCGTCCGGTGTCGGCGTGGCCGTGCCGCTGACCGAGGGCGGCGCGCTGGTCTGCTTCGGCGGCACGTGGCACGTCGACCTGCTCAAGCGGTACGCGGCGCGGGCCGCCGCGTCGGTCGAGGCGAGCACCCGGTTCAGCGAGCAGCAGCAGACCGTGGAGGCGCTGAAGGCCGACCTGCTGCCCCTGCCCCTGCCGGAGGTCCCGGGCGTCCACCTGGCCGGCGTCTACGAGCCTGCGCACCGGCGGGTCCTGGTCGGCGGCGACTTCTACGACGTCCACCCCCGTGAGGACGGCAGCGCGGCGTTCGTGCTCGGCGACGTCGCGGGCAACGGGTTGGAGGCCGCCGTGCACAGCAGCCGGGTGCGGCGCAGCCTGCACACCCTGCTCGTGGTCGAGCAGCGGCCCGCGCAGCTGCTGTACCTGCTCAACGCGGCTCTGCGGGCCGCGGGCAGCCGCCTGTTCACCACGCTCGTCGTCGGCACGATGATGCCGGTCCAGACCGGCGGCCTGCGGCTGACCCTGGCCGCCGGCGGCCACCCCGCGCCGCTCGTGCTGCGGGCCGACGGTCGGGTGGACGAGGTCGCCGTGCACGGCGGGATCGTCGGCGTGCTGCCGGAGGTGCGGTTCAACCAGACGACCGTCGCCCTCGGGTCGGGGGAGACGTTGCTGCTCTACAGCGACGGGTTGACCGAGGCGCGCAAGCACGACGACCGGCAGGAGCTGTTCGGCGACGTGCGGCTGAAGGCGGCGCTGGCGGACTGCGCCGGCCTGTCGGCCGAGGCGGTGTCGGACCACCTGCGGCGCGTCGTGTTCGACTGGCTGGGGCAGGCGGAGCACGACGACCTGACCCTGTTGGTGCTGCAAGCGGCGTCCTGAGGCAGCGGCTAGCGGGCGCCGAGCGTGCCGGTCACCGGCTCGGTGCTGATGGCGTAGCAGACCGCGGTCGTGGCGCCGGAGGGCCAGTACTCCTGGGCCGGCATGACCGACCTCGCCGTGACGCCCGGCCGTGACCCGCCCAGGTACGCCTCGACCGCGCGGATGCAGCGGTCCATCGACAGCTCCATCATCGTCCCGTAGCCCGGCGCGGGATCGGTGTGGGACCCCAGCCGGACGACCCCGGGCACGGCTTCGCTGCGGTGCGGCTGGTCGCAGGGCACGACCCGCGTCGGCTCGTCCAGCGGCTCGCCGGCGTAGCACCGCCGCAGCGCGCCGAGACCCGCGGCGAGCGCGCCCTTGACGCTCCCGGTCCGCGTCGCCGCCTTGTTGTCCGGCCCGCGTTCCAGCATCGCGCAGGCGAACCACCGCTCACCGGCGGCCCACTGCTCCGGCGTCGGCCACAGGACCCGGTGTTCCAGCCGCGTGGCCTCGGCGTCCGGACCGCCCAGGTACGCGGCCATCGCGTCGCGGCACGTGGGCGAGATCGTCGTGCCGACCGGTGGGTAGCCGGCCGGGAACCCGGTCGGCAGGTGGTCGGACAGCGCCACCTCCGCCTGGTGCTCCCGCTCGCAGCCGACGGGCTGGAAGGCGTTGTCCACGATGGCCAGGCAGTCGCCGGGTCCGTGGGAACCCACCCGCTTCGGCGGTGGCTCGGCGGAGGTCGTGGTCACCACCGGCGCCGCCGCTCGCGGCGTGCCGGGCACCGAGGTGCCGCCGCAGGCACTCGTCAGCACGAGCGCGAGCACCCCGGCAACGCCGCGCCACCACAGGGAATCAACCACCGGGCCACCGTAAAGTTCGATCACCCGCGCCGGTGCCGCGATGGCAGCAACCTGCCCGCGGGACGGCGCACCCGACGTCCCCGGTCCCTAGGATCGGGTGCTGTGGAGCCACCTCTCGCCGAGGTCGCGCGAGCGCACCGCCGGCTGCTCGACGCGATCGCCGACCTGACCGACGCGCAGGTCGCGGCGCCGTCGCGGCTGCCGGGCTGGACGCGGGGGCACGTGCTGGCCCACCTCGCCGACGCGGCCCGCGCCCGCAGCCGGGTGGTCGAGCACTGGTCGCGCGGCGACCGGGTGGCGATGTGGGAGCCCGGCGAACGGGACGCGATCATCGAGGCCACCGCGCACCGCGGGGCGGCTGAGCACCGGGCCGCGACCGCGGAGCAGTCCGAACGCCTGGAACGGGCGTGGGCGGGCGTCGCCGACTGGTCGGAGCCGGTCGACCCCGACGAGGCCGACCAGGTCCCGCCGGTGTTCACGCGCTGGCGCGAGGTGTGGATCCACCTGCTGGACCTCGACCTCGGCGTCCGGCCCGCCGAGTGGAGCGCGGACTTCGCCGTGCACACCATCGGCGTGCTGCGAGCGCGGTTGCCCGCCGGCGTGTCCCTGCGGGCGACCGACGTGCCGAGGACGTGGGGCACGGGCACGGAGGTCGTCGGCGGGGTGCGCGACCTCGCCGCCTGGCTCGCCGGCCGCGAGCCCGACGAGCCGCCCACCTCCGCCGCGCCGCTGCCGGAGCTCGGCCCGTGGCCGTCGTACCCGGCGCGCCGTCAGGACCTGCCGGACTGATCCAGCGACAGCGGCACCCAGTGCAGGGCCTCGCGCCACCCCTCTCGGCCGAACGCCCAGTCCGCGAGCACCGCCGCGACGGGGCCGACCCCGATCACGTCGGGCTGCCGGGGCACCTGCGCCCGGAACTGGCGGTCCGGGCCGCCCGCGTGGTGCTCCACGAGGTGGCTGAGGTCGTCGTTCAGGTGCACCCGCAGGTAGTGCTGCCCGGCCGGCTCCAGGTCGAGCCGGTGCACGGTCAGGTGTCGCTGGGTCAGGTCCAGGTCGGCGAGGAGGTCGTGCAGGTCGGCCTCGGACGGCTCGTCCCAGGACTTCCCCGACCACTCGGTCACGCGTACCACCGGCGTCGTCACAGTGCGCAAGATACCCACAGCCCCGAGGCCGCCCGCAAGGCGAGTCCCAGGCCGACGGTCAGCACGAGGGCCGCGGTGATCACGGGCAGGGCGGTGAAGCGGTCGCGCAGGCGTTCGACGGCGGCCAGGCGGTCCCGCAGGCGGACCAGGACGAGGCCGACGGCGGTCAGCGTGACGGCCAGGCCGAGGCCGTAGCCGAGGACGAGCAGCACGCCGAACCAGGTCCGGCCCAGCGCCACCGCGCCGAGCAGCACGACCAGCGCGGACGGGCTCGGCACCAGACCACCCGCCACGCCCATGCCGACCAGACCGCTCCGCCCGACACGATGCCCATGCCCATGCCCGTGCCCGTGCCCGTGACCGTGCCCGTGCCCGTGACCGACGAGCGCGGACCGGCGTTCCCTCAGCGACGTGCGCAGCAGCCCGACACCGATCACCGCCACCAGCAGGCCGCTCACCACCCCCAACCACCGCAGCACCGCGTCACCCGCCACCGCACTGGTCGCGCTGATCAGCAACCCCACCACCAACACCCCGGCCGTGTGCGTCACCGTCACCGCCGCACCCACCACCAGGGCGTCACGCGGCGTGCCCGCCCGCCCGGCCAGGTACGCCGCGATCACGGTCTTCCCGTGCCCCGGCAACGCCGCGTGCCCCGCGCCCAGGACCAGCGACAACAGCACCGCCAACACCCCGACCCACGGCGTCGGGTCCCGAACGCCGGCGAACGACGTGAACGCCCGCGTGGCCGCGCCCACCCACGACGGCCCACCCACCGCCGTGCCGACCACCGGCGCGGACGACCCCGCCCCGACCCGCAACACCACCGAACGCACGTCCACCGGGTCCGCCAGCAGGTCGTCCGGGTACTCGCGCAACTCACCCGTCACGCTCACCGCCGGCACCGGCGGGTCGAGCAGCGCCACGCCGTCGCCCACCGCCGTCATCTCCCGCCAGCCGACGCGGTCGTCCCGGTACCCGGCCCGCACCGCCACCGTCGCCCCCGACGCGCCGGCCTCCACCACGCAGGTCAGCCGGGTGGTCGGCAGCCCCGCGTCACCGGGCGGGAACTCGACCGCGCTCGACCGCACCTCGACCGGCACGGCCCGGCCGTCCACCTCCACCGACGTGGCCCGCGACAGGGCGGCGCACTCGCGTGCCGCGTAGCCGACCACCTCCGCCGGCCGCTCCTGCACCGTGGGGATCTCGGCGGTGTCCACCACCGCGCGCACGGTCACGCGATCCGGGTGCACGGTGATCCCGTGGTAGTGGTTGACCGTGAAGTTGCCCAACGGGTGAGCGCCCGCCTGCGCCGGGAACAGCAGCAACCCCAGCAACACCAGGCCGAGCACCTTCACCGCAGACCGTCCAGCGCCGCCCGCGCCCGCGGCGCGTCCACGAACGAGAAGTGCGGGTTGATCCGCAACGCCTCGTCCAACACCCCCGCCGCCTCGTCACCACGTCCCAGCGCGGCCAGGATCATGCCCCGGTGGTACAGGAACCCGGCGTTGTGCCACCCGGTCGAGACCGCGCGGTCGGCGAACGCCAACGCCTCCTCGTGCCGACCGTTCAGGTGCAGCGCCCACGCCAGCGCGTCGGCCACCAGCACGTGCTGCCGCCGTCCCCACTCGGCCTCCGCCAGCCGCAACGCCGACACCGCGTCACCCCGGTCCGCCGCCACCGCGGACGCCGCCAGGTCGTCCGGCGCCAGGGCGAACTGCCGTTCCAGCACGGCGAACTGCGGCGCGGGGTCACGTCCCGCCGCACGCAGCATGGTGGCGTGCTCGTGCACGAGCTGCGGCAACGGCGCGCGCTGCACCAGTTCCGAGTACAGCCGCAGCGCCTCGTCCACCGAACCGCGCGCGAACAGGACCTTCGCCTTGCCCTGCGACGACATCACGTCGCGCGGGTCCACCACCAGCCCTTGCGAGTACTGCGACAGCGCCTCGTCCAGGTCACCGTTGTCGAACGCCAGCTCACCCAGGTGGTAGCGGCAGAACACCACGTCCGGCGCGGCGCCCGCCGCGGCCAACGCCCGCTCCAGCGCCTCGCGCGCGCCCGGCACATCCCCGCGTTGCTCCAGGTCGTAGGCGGCCCGCGTGAACGACGGGACGCCGGGCTCCAGGTCCAGCATCCGCTGCACCGCGGCGGTGGCCTCGGCCGGCATCCCGAGCTGCGTCAACGCGTCGGCCAGCACCCCGTACACCTCCGCGGTGTCCGGCAGCACCGCCTGCGCCCGTGACGCGTGGTCGCGGGCCGCCGCGAAGTCGTGCCGCGCGTTCGCCAGCGCGCCCAGCCCGATCGACGCGAACCCGTTGCCCTCCGGCTGGTGCCGCAACGACGTGTCCAGCGCGCCCCGCGCCTTCTCGTAGTACGACGGGTCGCCGGTGATCCGCGCCTGCTCGACGTACGCCGAGCCCAACGCGGCCCACGCGCCCGCGTCCGACGGCGTGCGGCGCAGCTTGTCCTGCAACGCCGAGACGGTCCGGTGCGCGGCGACCTCCGCCACCGCGCCGGCCGGCGCCGGAGCGTCCGAAGTGGACAAGGAGGTCACGGTCGTGATGAGCAGGGCGATCCCGCCGACGACGGCGGTGACGGCGACGAGCCGGAGCATGGCGTTCTCCCAGGACGGGGACTACTCGGTCGGGGGGTCCTGCTGGACGCGGTGGCGCAGGACCCAGGCCCCGGCGCCGATCAGCAGGATGGCGAGCAGCCCGCTCAACAGGGGCGCGGTCGGGACGCCGCCGCCCGCGGTCGGCTTGATCGCGACCTCCGTGCCGCCCGCGTTGACCGCGGTGTTGTTCGGCAGGGCCACGTACGGGAACCGCTTCTCGAACGCGTTCTCGTTCGCGTCCACCTTGTCGCCGGCGGCCAGTGCCTCGACCACGCCGTTCACCGCCGCGCCCTCCAGCGCCTGCAACCCGATGTCCAGCACGTCGTCGGACAGCCTGCGCCCGTTGGGGAAGCCCTGGTTGTCCTTGACGAGCACGCCGAGGCGGTTCGGCTCGGCCGCCGGCGGGACCGCCATGTTCAGCCGCAGCTGCTCGGACGGCACGAACTCGCGCTCGTCCACGTCGGCGTTCAGGACCTGCGAGTTCAGGTCGGCCTTGATCGGACCGCCGAGCTCGGTGGTGATGCCGGTCAGGAAGATCTCCACCAGGTCGTCGCGGCGGCCCTTCGGCGCGGGGACCCGGTAGATCGCCTCCACGAGCGCGGGCAGTTCCGGGTTCGCCACCCGGTCCACGAGCTCCTCGACCCTGCCGTCCTGGTCCGGTGTCAGCGAGTTGAACCTGTCCTTCAGCCCCGCGGGCACCACCACCTCGTTGACCAGCGGGTTGCCCAGCCGGGACACCTGCACCCAGTCGCCGTGCGCCCGGTAGCGGCCGGGGCTGAGCTCCATCGAGCGGCGCTCGGTGTCGCCCCACACCCCGATCACCGGGTTGCGCTTCGCGTCGCCCTTCAACGCCAGCCACGCCTTCGGCACCTGCAACGCGATGGTGTTGGCGTTGAAACCGCGCAGCGTGTCCTGCCCGACCTCGGACAGGTCGCCGCCGTAGAGCAGGTCGAACACCCGCAGGTCGAGGAAGAACGAGTCGTCCGCCTGCCCGACGTAGGCCTTCGCGCCGCCCTGGATCGGCGTGATGGCCTGGTCGCGCAACGCGCGGTAGTCGGGCATCGACTTCGGCCCGGTGTTGGACGGCGCGACCCTGCCCTTGCTCACCAGCTTCGTGGACGCGCCCCGCCGGTCCACCAGCTCCAGCGCGTAGGTCTGCCGGAACAGCAGGTTCTCGTCGTCCAACGACGTCACGGCGCCGTTGTTGTACAGGAACGTCGACTTGCCGCGCCGGTCGTCGTTCTGGAACGTGAAGCGGTAGGTGAGGTCGGCCCGGGCGTCGCCGTCGTTGTCGACGTTCAGGTCGTAGCGCGCGTCGGTCGCGAAGGGGTAGAAGTTCGGGCCGCCGTTCGGCTCCTGGAACGGGGAGAAGTTCGCGATCAGCGTCACGGTGTCCGGGTGGTCGGGGCTGACGAACGCGTAGACGTCGGTGTTGTCGACCGCCGGGTCGCCCGCGATCAGCGGCGCCTCGCGGTGGCTCGACGCGGCCGCACCGGACGCGCCGAGCAGACCGGTGGCCAGGGCCGTGGCGCCGACCGCGGCCAGCGCGACCGCCTTGGCGGCGCGGCGGCCGGTGAGCGGTGTGGACATGCTCGATCCCTTCATCGGATGCGCGAGCTGACATGAGGCAGTTCGGCCCGCGGGCACGTCCGGTTCAGAAGGTAGGGGGTCGGGGCTTCCGGTGAGTGGAAGATCCCGTTGACCCGCCGCCGGCGCGCTCCCTAGCGTTCGCCCACGTCAGCCGCACGACAACCGCCGGTTCCGGCCGCGCGCCCCGGAGGTCGGATTGGCCACCATCGCACCCCTCGCGGAGGCCGTCGCGCAGGTCGTGCGCGACGGCGACACCGTGGCTTTCGAGGGGTTCACGCACTTGATCCCGTTCGCCGCCGGGCACGAGGTGATCCGGCAGGGCAGGCGCGACCTGACCCTGGTCCGGATGACGCCCGACGTGCTCTACGACCAGCTCATCGGCGCGGGCTGCGCGCGCAAGCTGGTGTTCTCGTGGGGCGGCAACCCCGGCGTCGGCTCGCTGCACCGGTTCCGCGACGCCGTGCAGCACGGCTGGCCGCGACCGCTGGAGCTTGAGGAGCACAGCCACGCGGGCATGGCCAACCGGTACGTCGCCGCGGCGTCCGGGCTGCCGTTCGCCGTGCTGCGCGGCTACACCGGCACCGACCTGCCCGCCCAGACCGCCAACATCGCCTCGGTGACGTGCCCGTTCACCGGGGAGGTGCTGACCGCGGTCGCCGCGCTCCGGCTGGACGCCGCCGTCGTGCACGCCCAACGCGCCGACCGGCACGGCAACGTGCAGCTCTGGGGCATCACGGGCGTGCAGAAGGAGGCGGTGCTGGCCGCGACCCGCTCGCTCGTCACCGTCGAGGAGGTCGTGGACGAGCTGGAGCCACGGCCGGGCGCGGTGGTGCTGCCGTCCTGGGTGGTGGACTACGTCGCCGAGGCGCCGGGCGGCGCGCACCCGTCCTACGCGCACGACTACTCGGTGCGGGACAACGACTTCTACGTGGCGTGGGACGAGATCAGCCGCGACCGGGACCGGTTCGCGCAGTGGTTGGAGAGCGTCGCGTGAGCGCGCGGTACACGCCCGACGAGATGATGACGGTCGCGGCGGCGCGGGCGCTGCGCGACGGAGCGGTGTGCTTCGTCGGCATCGGCCTGCCCAGCACCGCGGCCAACCTGGCCCGCCGCACGCACGCGCCGGACCTCGTGCTGGTCTACGAGTCCGGCACGATCGGCGCGAAGCCGGACCGGCTGCCGCTGTCGATCGGCGACGGCGTGCTGGCCGACACCGCGGTCAGCGTGGTCGGCGTGCCGGAGATCTTCAACTACTGGCTGCAACCGGGCCGGATCGACGTCGGCTTCCTCGGCGCGGCCCAGCTGGACCGGTTCGGCAACATCAACACGACCGTGATCGGCGGCGACTACCGCAACCCCGGCGTGCGGCTGCCCGGCGCGGGCGGCGCCCCGGAGATCGCCGCGTCGTGCCGCGAGGTGGTCGTGGTGGTGCGGCAGACCGAACGCGCGTTCGTGGAGCGGGTCGACTTCGTCACCTCGTTCGGCTTCGGCTCCGGGCCGGGCGGGCGCGAGGAGCTCGGTCTGACCGGCGCCGGGCCGCGACTGGTGATCACCGACCTCGGCGTGCTGCGGCCCGACCCGCGCACCTGCGAGCTGGTGCTGACCTCGTTGCACCCCGGCGTCGACCTGGCGACCGCGCGCGAGCGCACCGGGTGGGACCTCAAGGTCGCCGACGAGCTGGACCGCGGCGAACCACCCACCGACCGCGAGCTCGCCGTGCTCCGCGAGCTGACCCGCTAGACCACCCCTCGGCACGACGAACAGGAGAACCCGGTGCCGACCCACCTGCCGCACACCTACCGGCCGGACACGCCGTCACACCCGCCGGTGGCCTTCCCCGAGTACCGGTCCAACGTGCTGCGGGCGCCGCACCGGCCGTTCGAGCTGCTGCCGCAGCGGCTCGGCGAGATCACCGGGCCGCTGCTCGGCGAGGGCCGCGTCGGTCCGCACGACAACGACCTGACCCTCGGCCACGACGGCGAGCCGCAGGGCCAGCGCATCATCGTCGCCGGCCGCGTGCTCGACGGCGACGGCCGGCCGGTCGCGGGCACCCTGCTGGAGGTGTGGCAGGCCAACGCGGGCGGCCGGTACCGGCACGACGCCGACCGGCACCCCGCGCCGCTGGACCCGAACTTCACCGGCGTCGGCCGCGTCGTCACCGACGCCGAGGGCCGGTACTCGTTCACCACCATCCAGCCGGGCGCGTACCCGTGGCGCAACCACGACAACGCCTGGCGGCCCGCGCACATCCACTTCTCGCTGTTCGGCACCGCGTTCACCCAGCGGCTGATCACCCAGATGTACTTCCCGGGCGACCCGCTGTGCGCCCACGACCCGATCTTCAACTCGGTCCGCGACCCGAAGGCCCGCGAGGCGATGGTGGCCCGGTTCGACCTGGACACCACCGTGCCCGAGTGGGCGCTCGGCTACCGGTGGGACATCGTGCTGCGCGGCAAGAACCCCACGCCGCTGGACGAGGAGGACGACGATGAGTGAGCTCCGGACGACCCCGTCGCAGACCGTCGGCCCGTTCTTCTCGTTCGGCCTGGTGTGGCCCGACGGCCCGTACGTGGTGCCCGAGGGCACGCCGGGCGCGTTCCGGATCGCCGGGACGGTGTACGACGGCGCGGGCGTGCCGGTGCCCGATGCGGTGGTCGAGACCTGGCAGGCCGACCCCGAGGGCCGGTTCGACCACCCCGACGACCCGCGCGGCGCGGTGCGCTGGAAGGATTTCCGCGGCTTCGGCCGCAGCGCCACGGACCCCGAGGGGCGGTACTCGCTGCTGACCGTCAAGCCCGGCCCGCTGCCCGCGACCGGCGGCGGTGCGGCGGCGGACGGCGTGCAGGCACCCCACCTCGACGTGTCGGTGTTCTGCCGGGGCATGCTGGTGCGACTGGTCACCCGGATCTACTTCCCCGACGAGGAGGCCAACGCCGACGACCCGGTGCTCACCTCGATCGACCCGGCCAGGCGGCCCACGCTCATCGCCGAGACGGAGCCACCTGGCTACCGCTTCGACATCCACCTGCAAGGGGAGCATGAAACCGTCTTCTTCGACCTCTGAGCACGGCGGCCGGTCGTCCGGGCCGCGCGAACCGGGCACGCGCTCGCTCTGGGGCACGCTGTTCACCGACCCGGACGTGGACGACGAGACCTGCGACCGGGCGTGGCTGCGCGCCATGCTGGACTTCGAGCGCGCGCTGGCGATCGTGCAGGCCAGGGCGGGCATCGTGTCCGAGGAGGCCGCCCGGATGGTCGTCACGGCCATCGACGTCGGCCACTACGACCCGGTCGCCCTCGGCGAGGGCGCCCTCACGTCGGGCACGCCCGTCGTGCCGCTGGTCCGGGCGATCGGCGCGCACGTCACCCCCGAGGGGCGTGCGGCCGTGCACAACGGCGCCACCAGCCAGGACGTGCTCGACACGGCGTTGTCGCTGGTCGCGTTCCGCGCGCTCGGGCCGATCCTGGAAGGGCTGCGCGGCGTGGCCGCCGAGTGCGAACGGCTCGCGCGACGGCACCGGGACACCCTGATCGCCGGCCGCACGCTGACCCAGCACGCCCTGCCGACCACGTTCGGGCTCAAGTGCGCGGGCTGGCTGGTCGCGGTGGACGAGGCCGAGACCGCCCTGACCCGCGTGCGCACGCAGCGGCTGGCCGTGCAGTTCGGCGGCGCGGCGGGCACGCTGGCCGCGGTCGGCCCGGGCGGCGACCTGACCGCGCAGCTGGCCGCCCAGCTCGGCCTGACCGCGCCGCTGATCCCGTGGCACACCAACCGGACCAGGGTGGCCGAGCTGGCCGGTGCGCTCGGCGAGGCGTCCGGGGTGCTGGCCAAGATCGCGCAGGACGTGGTGCTGCTGGCGCAGACCGAGGTCGCCGAGGTGGCCGAGGCCGACGGCGGCACGTCGTCGGCGATGCCGCACAAGCACAACCCGGTGCGCGCGGTGCTGGTGACCGCGTGCACCCGCCGCGTGCCGGGGCTGGTGGCCACGGTGCTGTCGGCGATGGCGCAGGAGCACGAACGCGCGGCCGGCGCGTGGCACAGCGAGTGGCAGACCGTCACCGAGCTGCTGCGGCTGGTCGGCGGCGCGGTGCGCGGCACCCGTGAGCTGCTGTCGCGGTTGCGGGTCGATCCGGAGCGGATGCGCCGCAACCTGGACCTGACCGGCGGGCTGCTGATGGCCGAGAACGTGGCCGTGCGGCTGGCGAGGCGGATCGGCCGGTCGGAGGCGCAGGAGCTGGTCGCCGAGGTGTGCCGGACCGCGGTGGCGGCCGGGCTTTCGCTGCGCGACGCGCTGCTGGCCGACCTGCGGATCGGCTTGTCGGAGAAGGAGATAGACGACGCGCTCGACCCGGCCGGGTACACCGGCGCCGCGGGCGAGTTCACCGACCGCGCCCTCGCGGCGCACCGGGGGAGGAGCCGGCCGTGAAGCCGCACTACGAGTTGAGCGGGCCGCCGGACGCGCCGGTCCTCGTCCTGGGCAACTCGCTGGGCACCACGACCGCGTTGTGGGACCGGCAGCTGCCCGTGCTGCACCGGCGGTTCCGGGTGCTGCGCTACGACCACCGGGGCCACGGTGGTTCCCCGGCGGGGCCCGGCCCGTACCGGATCGACGACCTCGCCGACGACGTGCTGGAGCTGCTGGACGCGCTGGGGCTGGCCAAGGTGTCGTACTGCGGCGTGTCGATGGGCGGCATGGTCGGCATGTGGCTGGCCGGGCACGCGCCGGAGCGGATCGAGCGGCTGGTGCTGTGCTGCACGGCGGCCGGGTTCCCGTGCGCGCGACCGTGGTTGGACCGCGCGGCGGCCGTGCGGTCGTCGGGCACCGGCTCGATCGCGGCCGCGGCCGCCGGTCGCTGGTTCACCCCGGCGTTCCGCTCCCGCTCGCCCGAGGTGGTGGCCGCGTTCGAGGCCGGTCTGTCCGAAGTGGACGACGAGGGGTACGCGGCGTGCTGCGAGGCGTTGGCGGCGATGGACCTGCGGTCCGTGCTGCCGGTGATCGAGGCGCCGACGGTGGTCGTCGCGGGTGCGGACGACGAGGCCACGCCACCGGACTGGGGTCGTTTCATCGCCGACTCGGTGCCGGGCGCGTCGTTCCACGTCGTGCCCGGGGCGCACCTGGCGAACGTGGAGGCGGCCGACGAGGTGTCGGCGATCCTGGAGGCGCACCTGTGAGCTTCGACGAGGGCATGCGCGTGCGGCGGGAGGTGCTCGGCGACGAGCACGTCGACCGGGCGGTCGCGAACACCGACGCGTTCACCGCGGATTTCCAGGACTTCATCACCCGCTACGCGTGGGGCGAGGTGTGGACCCGGCCGGGCCTGGACCGGCGGGCGCGGTCCTGCGTCACGCTGGCGGTGCTGGCCGCGCTGGGGCACGAGCACGAGCTGGCGATGCACGTGCGCGCGGCGTTGCGCAACGGCGTGACGGCGGAGGAGATCAAGGAAGTGCTGCTGCAGGTGGGCGTCTACGCGGGCGTCCCGGCCGCGAACCGCGCGTTCGCCGTGGCCCAACCGATCCTGGCGTCGGACTGACCCGCGGCCGACGGCGCCCGCCCCGGGGCGGCGCCCGCGGGGAGTCGGTAACAGAACCCGGGCCGCGGGCCGAAAGGAATAGCGGGGGGTTGGGGGAGATTGTGTTAATGAAA